>JAQUQN010000006.1 GCA_028716065.1 Candidatus Omnitrophota bacterium | reverse complement strand
GCCTCATTCATGGCATCTTTTAATGTCTTCGACCCGCTATGGACAGGGGTGACCTTCGCGCCCAACAGCTTCATCTTGAATACATTTATCGCCTGTCTTTTTATATCCTCATCACCCATGAATATTTCGCACTCTAAACCGAACAGGGCCGCTACCGTGGCCGTCGCGACACCATGCTGGCCTGCCCCCGTCTCGGCGATTATCCGCTTCTTCCCCATCCTAATTGCAAGAAGCGCCTGGGCCAAAGTATTATTTATCTTGTGGGCTCCCGTATGAAGCAGGTCTTCGCGTTTAAGGTAAATCTTCGCCCTTCCCGTCTCTTTGGTCAGTCGTTTGGCGAAATATAATGGAGTGGGCCTGCCGGCATACTCTCTCAAGACATCGTCCAGTTCTTTTCTGAATCGCTTGTCCAACTTCGCCCTTTTATACTCCTTTTCAAGCTCAGCCAGCGCCGTCATCAAAGTCTCCGGCACGAACTTGCCGCCGAAACCATCGTAATAACCTTTTTTATCAGGCAACATCAACCCACCTTCCTTACCTTTTCTACGAATTTTTTCATCAGCTCCGGATCTTTTTTACCCGGAGATCTTTCGACCCCCGTGGAGACATCCACACCGTAAGGCAGGATCTCGTCTATCGCTTTCGAAATATTAAGGGGCGTCAGGCCTCCTGCCAGTATCACGGGTTTTAAAAACTCGAAATCCCTCAGGACCTTCCAGTCGAAAACTTCGCCGCTCCCGCCTATCGAATCGCCATTATACGTGTCCAGCAGATAATAATCCACGTCATAATCATTCACGTGCTTCAGGCTCTCTTTATCCTTTATCCTGAATGCCTTGATTATCTTGTATCGCTTCTCCTGTGTATAAAAACTTCCGCAATATTCCGGTGTCTCGTCGCCGTGAAACTGCAGCATGTCAAGGTATGCATCCTGTGCGATCTCAAGCACCTTCTCTCTTTTTTCGTCCACAAATACGCCTACCCGCTTGACCGATACCGGCAGTTCGTTTATGATATCTCTCGCCATCTTCGGCTCGACATGCCTTTTAGACCCCTTGTAGAAAACAAAACCAAGCATGTCCACGCCCAGGTCCGCTGCGGCCAGCGCATCGATCTTATTCGTGATCCCGCATATTTTGATTCGAGTCATATCAGTATCTCATAATTTCGCGCATCTTCGCCGCGATATCCTCTGCTTCCATGAACGCTTCGCCTATCAATACGGCGTTAACACCGAGAGATTTCAGGAACATCACATCCTCATAACTTTTTATTCCGCTTTCCGATACGATCACCTTGTTCTGAGGTATGAGGCGTATCAGTTTCTGCGTTACGGTGATGTCCACCTTGAACGTGTGCAGGTCCCTGTTATTGATACCGATTATTGCCGCGCCGGCTGCCACGGCCTTCTCAAGGTCTTCTTCGTTGTGTATCTCGACCAGCGCATCGAGGCCCAGCGTGGTGGCGAGATTATAAAATTTGGCCAGCTCGTTCACGGAAAGTATTTCGGATATCAGAAGTATGGCGTCCGCGCCGCCGGCTGCGCTCTCGTATATCTGGTATTCGTCGATGATGAAATCCTTCCTTAAGACCGGAAGAGAGATATTCTCCTTTATCTTTTTTATATATTCAAGCCTGCCCTCGAAGAACCTCTCATCCGTCAGGACGCTTACGGCGCTCGCGCCGTTCGCCTGATACGTGATGGCTATCTTGGCCGGATTGAAGTCGCCCCTCAGTATACCCCTGGAGGGAGACGCCTTCTTTATCTCCGCTATCAGATTTATATGATGGGGCCGCGAGATGTTCTTTTTGAAAGAACTCTTCACGCAAGTAGCCCGCGCTTCTTTAATGACATCGTCCTCGGGCCTGGTGCGTTTCGCCTCTTCGACCACCCGCTTCTTCTCTTCTATTATACGCGCAAGTATCATCTCTTATTCGTGAACTCCACTAATCTTACCAACTTATCCTTAGCCCTGCCCGAATCTATCGACTCCGCGGCCAATC
Organism: Candidatus Omnitrophota bacterium; assembly: GCA_028716065.1. GTDB lineage: Bacteria > Omnitrophota > Gorgyraeia > 2-01-FULL-45-10 > 2-01-FULL-45-10 > JAQUQN01. The sequence goes on along the minus strand of JAQUQN010000006.1, from coordinate 29,078 downwards.
TCATGCCTTCTTTAAAGTCTTTCGCCTTCAGGCCGGCTACGAGCGAGAGCGAGGCATTCAATAAGACAACATCTCTTTTGGGCCCCTTCTCTCCTTTAAGAATGGATATTATAGTCGAGGCGTTTTCCTTTGCATCGCCCCCGGCGATATCATCAAGCCGTGCCCTTCTGATCCCGAACTTTTCGGGCGTTATGTAATACGTGCGTATGTTCCCGTCTTTCAATTCGCTTACCCTGGTCTTTCCGGTTATCGTCGCTTCGTCGAGCGTATCCATGCCGTACACGACAAATGCGCTTCTTGATCCTAAATTCTTCAGGACCTTCGCCATCACTTCCGTAAGCCCTGCTTCATAGACGCCCAATACCTGGCTCGTAGCGCCTGCCGGATTCGATAACGGCCCCAGTATATTAAATATGGTCCGTATGCCTATCTCTTTTCTCGGGGTCACGGCGTACTTCATGGCGCCATGAAAGAGCGGCGCGTACATGAATCCGATACCTATCTCGTGTATGCATTTTTCCACGACTTCCGGAGGAGTATCGAGATTCACTCCGAGAGCCTCGAGGACATCGGCCGAGCCCACCTGGCTCGACGCGGAGCGGTTACCGTGCTTCGCTACCTTGAGGCCCGCCCCAGCCACCACGAATGCGACAGTGGTAGATATATTGAAGGTGTTCGTTTGGCTGCCTCCGGTCCCGCAGGTATCGATGATCGTCTCCTCATCGATATTTATATCATCCCTGTCTATATCGACCACTCTCTTGCCGGCGTGGATCTTGAGCGATTTTGCCCTCATCACCTTCGCGGCGGCCGTTATCTCGTCGACCGTTTCTCCCTTCATCCGCAGGGCCGTGATAAAAGCGCCTATCTGCGCGCCCGTAGCCTTGCCCGTCATTATTTCATCGAAAGAGGCGCACATCTCGTCTTCGGTAAGGTCGATCCGTTTTACGACTTTCTCTATCGCTTCTCTTATCATGTCAGAACCTCACAATTCATAAAGTGATTACACAGATTTTTAAAAAGATTGCGCAGATTATTTCTCGATATAGAAATCTGTGTAATCAAATTTTTAATCTGTGTAATCATAAATCTAAAAAATTCTTCAACAATTTCTTTCCTTCAGCAGTAAGAATAGATTCGGGATGGAACTGGACACCATATATGGGATAATCCTTATGCTGCAGCCCCATCACCTCCTTATCTTTGGTATGCGCCGTGATCCTTAAGCATTTCGGGAAAGTCGCTCTCTCTATTATGAGTGAATGGTATCTCGTCGCCTCGAAGGGATTCGGCATCCCCTTGAATATCGCTTTTCCGTCGTGATAAATGAGCGATGTCTTGCCGTGCATAAGGGACTTCGCGCCTATTATCTTTCCGCCGAACGCCTCTCCTATCGCCTGATGGCCCAGGCAGACTCCGAGTATCGGTATGACCTTTCCGAAATTGAGTATGACCTCTTTCGAGACACCGGCATCTTTCGGTTCGCCCGGACCCGGAGATATGACTATCTTTTCAGGGCCCATCTTGTTTATCTGGCCCAGCGTTATCTTGTTGTTACGATATACCGCGAGCTTGGCTCCGAGCTCTCCGAGATATTGAACGAGATTATAGGTAAACGAATCGTAATTGTCGATGACCAGGATCATTCCAGCCCCCGTTCCGCCGTCTCTATTGCCCGCAGCATGGCCTTTGCCTTGTTCATCGTCTCCTGATATTCTTTGGACGGATTTGAATCCGCCACTATCCCCGCCCCCACCTGTATGTAAGCGGTACTTCCCTTAATGAGTATCGTCCTGATGGTTATGCACGAATCGAGATTTCCGGAAAAACTGAAATAGCCGACGCTGCCGGCATACGTGCCGCGCCTGACGTTCTCAAGTTCATCTATTATCTCCATGGCCCGCACCTTCGGGGCGCCCGTCACCGTGCCTGCCGGAAAGGCCGCTTTCAAGACGTCGAAAGCGTCCTTCCCCCGCTTCAGTTTACCCGAGACGTCGCTCACGATATGCATGACGTGTGAATACTTCTCGATCACCATCAACTCCGACACCCTGACGGACTTATAATTACAGACCCTGCCGACATCGTTCCTTCCGAGGTCGACCAGCATTATATGCTCGGCCCGTTCCTTCGGGTCAGCCAACAGTTCTTTGGCAAATTTCGAGTCCTCCTCTTCCGTCTTTCCCCTGGGCCGCGTCCCGGCGATAGGCCTCAGCTCTACTATGCCGTCTTCGCACCGGACCATGATCTCCGGCGATGAACCGACGAGAGAAAAGTCGCCCAGTTTCAGATAGTACATGTAAGGCGAGGGATTGATCGAACGGAGCGACCTGTATATCTGGAACGGCGTAGACTGTATCGGCACTTCGAGCCTCTGTGAGAGGGCAACTTGAATTATGTCCCCTGCTTTTATATACTTCTTGGCCTTTCTTACGGCGGCCTCGAACCCGGCCTTCTGAAGATTCGATTTTATCCGCAGCTGAGACGTCTTTCTCTTAAGCGTAATGTGAGAACCGTGCTTGTGGGGCGGGCTCTTGATCTGGGAAACGAACCTGTTTATCTTGCGCGCGGCTTCGTCATATGCGCGCGACGGGTCGCCCTTGACATGCACATTGGACACTACCTTTATCTTGTGGTCAATATGGTCGAAGATTAGAAGGGTGTCGGTAAGCATGTAGACCGAATCCGGAAGCTTCAGCTCGTCCGGATTTTTGTCCGGGATCTCTTCGATGAACCGCACCATGTCATATCCGAAAAATCCTACCAGTCCTCCGCAGAAACGGGGCAGCCCTTTTACGGCGACAAACTTGTAACGCGCCATTATCTTTCTCAGCTCTTCGATAGGATCGTCCTTCGTCACGAAATGGCTGGATATTTTGCCTTCGCGAAGATGTATCTTGTCGCCCTTGCTCGAAAAGACCAGCGACGGGTCGCTGCCTAAAAACGAGTACCTGGCTATCTTCTCCTGCCCTTCCACCGATTCCAGGAGAAATGAGTGGTCGCCCGTATCTATCTTGGTGAAAGCGGACAGAGGCGTCTCGAAGTCCGCCAGGATATCTTTATAGACAGGTATGACGTTACCTTCTTTCGACAGTTGTATGAACTCTTCCTTATTCGGATATAGCATTATTTATACACCTTCTTCGGGTCAAAGATCCTTTTACCCACCGTCTCCATGCTGCCATCTTTGGACACCTTGCGGAAATAACAGGTAAAAAAACCTTCGTGGCACGCCGCGATATTCTGTTCGACCTCGAACAGAAGCGAATTGCCTTCGCAATCTATATAGAGAGCCTTTACCTTCTGGACACAGCCGCTCGTCTCGCCCTTCAGCATCAGTTTCCCTTTGGAGCGCCTGTACACGTAGATCCTGCCTTCTTCGACTGTTTTCTTGAGCGCTTCTTCGTTCATGTAACAGAGCGTGAGCACACTCTTAGACTTTTCATCCTGTATTATTACGGGTATCAAACCCTTCTCATCAAATTTTAGATTTTCCAACAATTTAATCATAATCTTACCGCCACTCCTTTTTTCTTTAAATATTTTTTCGCTTCGTTGACAGAATACTGCCTGAAATGGAATATGGAGGCCGCAAGCGCGGCATCCGCCCTGCCTTCGTCCAGGGCTTCACGGAGGTGCTCCAGATTACCAGCGCCTCCTGACGCTATGACCGGTATATCGACAGATTCACTTATTCTGCGAGTCAATTCGATGTCATAACCTTCTTTCGTACCGTCATAATCCATACTTGTAAGAAGTATCTCTCCAGCGCCGAAAGCTTCCATCTTTTTGGCCCATTTCAGGGCATCGAGACCGGTGGGGACCCTGCCGCCGTTTATGAAGACTTCCCATTTTTGGCTGGAACGGGTCTTCACTCTACACTTGGCGTCTATGGCAACGACTATACACTGGCTGCCGAACCTCGCCGAGGCCTTCTTAACAAAATCCGGTTCTTTCACGGCGGCCGTATTGATGGAGACCTTGTCACAGCCGGCGTTCAGGAGGTCTCTTATATCCTGTAATGTCCTTATGCCCCCGCCTACCGTAAATGGCAGAAATATCGACTCAGCCACTCGGCGTGCCAGCTCCAGGGTCGTCTTCCTCTTCTCGTGGCTGGCGGTTATGTCCAGGAAGACCAGCTCGTCCGCGCCTTCTTTATCATAGAATTTCGCGTTCTCGACCGGGTCTCCGGCATCGCGTAAATTTATAAAATTGACGCCCTTTACCACGCGCCCCTCTTTTATATCGAGACACGGTATTATTCTTTTTGTCAACATCTCACTCCAACTCCAAACTCACAACTCCAAACTCACAACTCACACACTCTTATCGCTTCCTTAAGGTCAATTGTATTCTCATACAGCGCCTTGCCTATTATCATGCCGCAAAGGCCGTCCTTCTCAAGCGCCTTCAAGTTCTTGACGTCTTCCATGCTCGAAATACCTCCGGAAGCGACTACGTCTATATCTACAGCTTTCAGTATCTCCTTTATGCTGTTCAAACTCGGCCCTTCCATCATCCCGTCTTTGGAAATATCGGTATAATTTATTGTTCTTATACCCTCGGCCTCTATATTTTTAGCCAGATCGACGGCCTTCATCCGGGTTTTGAATACCCATCCTTTGGTATGGACGATGCCGCGCCTCGCGTCGATACCGACTACGAGGGATCCTTTCATCTCCTTATCCAACTTTTTAAGAAAATCTCCATCGAGCGCCCTTGTCCCTATCACGACCTTCGATATGCCGGCGTCGAGCGCCTTTCTTATGGCAGACTCGTCTCTGATACCGCCTCCCAGCTCGATCTTCGCCTTCACTCTTTTGGCGATATCTCTGACGATATCGAGATTCTTCAACCGGCCCTCAAAGGCGCCGTCCAGGTCCACGATGTGGATCATCTCTACGCCGTAAGATGACCAGTGCTCGGCCGTCTCCAAAGGCGAATCCGAATAGACCGTCTCCTCATTTATCGATCCCTGCCTGAGACGGACAACCTTGCCGCCCCTGATATCTATCGCCGGTATAACCTTCATCTTAATCCCACGAAGTTTTCCAGTATCTTCAGCCCAAGGCCCTGGCTCTTCTCCGGATGGAACTGAAAAGCGTAAATATTATCCTTGTGTATTCCCGATGCGAAATTCATCCCGTAATCTGTCGTCGTAAGAATCACTCTTTTATCTTTCGGCACGGCGTAGTACGAATGGACGAAATACATGTATGAATCATCAGGCACGCCCCGTAATATGTTCGAACGCTGTACGCCGTACGCTGTACGCCGTACGATCGTGTTCCACCCCATGTGTGGAACTTTCAGGCCTCGGGCCTTAAATCTCTTCGACTCGCCGCGCAGTACGCACAGCCCTTTGATACCAGGCGCTTCGGCGCTTTTCTCGAATAATAACTGTAATCCCAGGCAGAGCCCCAGGAACGGTTTCCCCTCGGCGATCGCGTCTTTTATCGGCTGAACCAATTTAAACTGCTTCAGTTCTTTCATCGCTTCGCCAAAGGAACCGACGCCTGGAAATACTATTTTTCCGGCTCTTCTTAGATCTTTCGGATCGGAGGTGACTTTCGTCCTCGCGCCGCAAACCTGAAGCGCCTTCTCGACGCTGCGCAAATTCCCCATCCCGTAATCGACCACTGCGATCATATTATCCCTTTACTCGATGGTATTCCTTTCCTGCGCTCGTCTATCTGAGTCGCCTCATCAAGCGCCATCCCCAGCGCCTTGAATATCGCCTCAAGGACATGGTGGACATCCTCGCCCGAATATACCTCTACATGCAGGTTTATGTTCGCGTTCTTCGCGAAGGTATCGAGAAAATCCTTGCCGTCGAGAAACGAATACCCCTCGTCGCGCGAGACCTGTTCTATGGCCACTGTCGGAGGTATCCTCCACAGGAAGGCGTATCTCCCGCCGATATCGACCATCACCTTCGCGCTCGCCAGGTCCATCGGCACCTCTTTGGAACCGAACCTCTTTATGCCGGCGCAGTCCCCGAGCGCGTCTTTGAACGCCTTGCCGAGGCATATCGCGATATCTTCGTTGGTGTGATGGCTGTCCACGTTCAGGTCGCCCTTCGCCTTTAAATTAAGGTCGAACAGGCCGTGGAAAGAGAAGAGCGTGAGCATGTGGTCGAGGAATCCTATGCCGGTCTTGATATCGGCCTTGCCTTTACCGCCGACCGTCAACTTACCGGATATGTCCGTCTCCTTCGTCTTCCGTTTTATCGTCGCGCTTCGTGTTTTCTTGTTCATAGCTTTCTCCTTTACTCGAACCTGACCTTCACCGAATCCAGGTGCTTCCTGAGCCCCTCAATGCCGGCTATCTTCTCAAGCGGGTCCCTTATCTTCTCGAGGGCCTTTTTCGTGAATGACAGGACGTGCGAACTCTTATAAAAGTCTGAAAGGCTTAAGCCCGAGAAGAACCTCGCGCTGCCGCCGGTCGGCAGGACGTGGCTGGGGCCGGCCACATAATCGCCTATGGCCACCGGAGTGTAAGGCCCTAAAAATATGGCCCCGGCGTGTGTTATCTTATTGGCTATCTTCCTGGGGTTGTTGGTCATTATCTGAAGATGCTCGGGCGCCAGCATGTTAGATACCTCTGCCGCCTCGTTCATGTTCTTCACCAGTATTATATAGCCCTTCATCGGCTCTTTTTTAAGAACTCGCGCCATCTTCTTCGAATTTGTTATCAGGATAGAGAGCCCCATGAAATGTTCCGCCTGCGCCTCCAGGTCCGCCAGAATAAAATTAATATTCGAAAGATGATTTGCTATTATAACCACCTCTGTAGGGCCGGCGAGCATGTCTATGTCGCAATAACCGAATACCTGACGCTTCGCCTCGGTAACGTAGCTGTTGCCCGGGCCGACTATCTTATCCACTTTGGGTACGGTCTTCGTCCCGAAGGCTAGCGCCGCTATCGCCTGCGCGCCGCCTATCTTGTATATCTCATCCACCTTCAGGAGGTCCGCCACCACCAGTATGTGCGGGTCTATCGATTTATATTTATTCGGAGGCGTGACGAGGACTATCTTCCCGACGCCTGCCATCTTCGCCGGTATCACCGTCATGTAGACGCTGGAGATAAGCGGCACGGTGCCGCTCGGCACGTACACGCCCACCTTCTCAAGCGGCATGACCTTCTCTCCCAAGAGGACCCCGTCGGCGTCCTTTATCTTCCAGGACTTCTTGAGCTGCTTCTTATAGAACTTCGTGATATTGTCCAGCACGACCTTCAGCGTGGAGACGAATTCCGGCTTTATATCCTGGTATGCACCCGAGGCCTCGCCCGCCGAGACCTTGAGCTCCCTGGCATTAAGCTTCACCTTGTCGAATTTTCTCGTATATTTTATCAACGCCTCGTCGCCGTAAAGCTTGACGTTCTCGACAATATTGCGGACGCTTTCCGCCACCCGCTTATTCCTGCCCGAATTCCTCTGGCATAGTTTTTCGAACTGCTTGCTGCCTACTCTTACGAGCTTCATTTTAACCTCGCTTTGATCGCTTCACGCATATCTTCCATTGCCTTATCCAATTTCGATACGTCCTTGCCGCCGCCCTGGGCAAAGTCGGGCTTGCCGCCGCCCGAGCCGCCGATCAGGCCCGCAAACTCCCTGGCCAATTCGCCGGCATTCAGGGCCTTCTCCTTCGATAAATCGGGTGTGATGGTAACTATGAACGATACTTTCGAATCATCCTTCGTGGCAAGGACTATCACCGAAGACTTTTCTTTCGCCTTTATCCTGTCCGACAATTTTCTCAGGACATCCATGCTGACATCTTCGATAACCTCGCTCACTAGCTTCACGCTGCCTATCTTATCTGCCTTCGCGAGGAACGAATCTATTTTCTCCGTCTCCTCTTTAAGGCGCATATCCATCGCCTTCTTCGCCTCTTCGTTCTTAGCCTCGAGCCTAAGCCTTAGCCTCTCAGCTTCTTCACGCTCCCTGACCCATTCTTTAGCCGCTTCTCCGGTGACCGCCTCTATGCGCCTGGTACCCGAGGCGATGGAACTTTCGCTCGTGATCCTGAACAGGCCTATCTCTTTGGTATTGCCGACGTGCGTACCGCCGCACAACTCCTTCGAGAGATCGCCAACGGATACGACACGCACCTTCTCACCGTATTTCTCTCCGAATAAGGCTACTGCTCCGTCCCTTTTTGCCGTATCTATGTCATCTATCTTCTTGGTGACGGTTATCGCCTTCTTTATGGCCTCGTTCACCAATTCTTCTACCCTGGCGATCTCCCTGGTTTCCATCTTCTTCATGTGCGTGAAATCAAACCTCAGGTGTTCGTTATCTACCAGTGAGCCAGTCTGGCGCACGTGCTCTCCCAGGACCTTCTTAAGCGCCGCCTGCAGGAGGTGTGTCGCCGTATGGTTAGCTGCTGTCTTCTTCCGCACCTTCTCATCGATAGAGACCTTTGCCTTCTCGCCTTTCAGTATCTTACCTTTCAGCATCTTGCCGACATGGACTATTGTTTCGCCTATTCTTTTGGCGTCCTCTACCTCCATCTTGCCCGATTCCGTCTCGATCGTTCCCCAGTCGCCTACCTGGCCGCCGGACTCGCCGTAAAAAGGCGTTCTGTCCAATATCACCTCTCCGACTCCGAGGACAGCCACGACCTTCGCCTCGGAATGCGCTTTCTCGTAACCTAAAAATTCTGTCTTCAAACCCAGGGCCTCTACCTTTTTGGCGAAGGTCTCGGTAAAGATCTCTGTCTTAATCTTACTCTTCGACCTCGACTGCTCCCTCTGTTTCTCAAGTAGATTCTCGAAATTTCTTTCGTCTATCTTCAGTTTGAACTTCTCGGCCACCTCCTCAAGCATCTCATACGGCATGCCGTAGGTATCATAAAAGTTAAATGCCGTCTGGGCGAGTTTTTTCTTGTCCGTCTTCGATGACGCCAAGGCCTTGAACGCCTCTTCCACCTTCGGCAGCTGCGTCTCGATAACGAATAGAAAACTCTCCTCTTCCTTCTTCACTATCTGGGCGATCTCTTCCCTTCTGGCCTTCACTTCGGGATAGGCCGCCTTCATCACATCGGCCACTATGCCCACCAGTTTATACAAAAATGGTTTTCTTATCCCTATATCATTGGCATGCGATAAGGCGCGCCTTATGAGTTTCCTTACGACATAACCTCTCTCTTCATTCGACGGCATTACTCCGTCGGCAATGGCGAACGCCACTGCTCGAATGTGGTCCGCTATCGCGTTGATCTTCGAGGAACGGAGTTCTACGTTCGGGCAGCGAGAAACGGTCCGCGACCCCCGGATCGCGGAACCCAGATACAGCATCTTCTTCACCTCATCGACTATCGGCGAGAATATATCTATTTCGAAATTAGTTTTAACACCCTGCATGACCGACGCGATACGTTCCAGGCCCATTCCGGTATCTATGTTCTTGGTAGGAAGCGGCTTCAGGGAGCCATCTGACTGCCTGTCGAACTGCGTGAAGACCAGGTTCCACACCTCGATAAAACGTCCACAGCCGCACGCCGGAGAACAACTCTGTCTTCCGCAACCCGTACCCTTGCCCCAGTCGTAGAATATCTCCGAACAGGGCCCACAAGGCCCGTTCGGCCCTTTCGTGGGGGCCTCCGACGGCCAGAAATTCTCCTTTTCCCCGAATTTCATGATCCTGGATTCGGGAAGTTTTATCATATCCTTCCAGATGACGTAAGCCTCCGTATCGTCTTTATAGACGGAAACCCATAACTTCTCCGGGGCGATCTTCAGCGTCTTTGTGAAAAACTCCCACGCCCAGAATATCGCCTCTTTCTTGAAATAGTCGCCGAAAGAGAAATTGCCCAGCATCTCAAAGAACGTGTGATGGCTCGGTGTCCTGCCCACATTCTCCAGGTCGCCTGTCCTGATACACTTCTGCGACGATACGGCACGCCTGTAAGTAACATTGCGGCCAAGGAACTTCTCCTTGAACTGGTTCATGCCGGCGCCCGTAAAGAGCAGCGTCGGGTCGTCCTTGGGCACGAGCGAATCGCTCGCCACGATCTGATGATCTTTCGAGTGAAAAAACTCCAGGAATAATTTACGTATCTCGTCCGTCTTCATTTGAGCCTTGACACTTCCTCAACTACGCTGCGCACGATGTCGAATTCGAAACCGCGCCTTATGAGAAAATCGTACAACCTCTTCGTTGCCTTGCGTTTGTCGAGCTTCCTGAGCCGTTCGAACTTTTCCCTGGCCATGTTGAGCGCCACCTCACGATCATCATAGGCCGCTTTCCTCGCTTCGAGGGTGGAGTCGATGATGGGAGCGCTCACTCCCTTTTCCTTCAATTCATGCCTCAGGACGACATCGCCTGCCGGATTCAGTCGCATCCGCGAATCCACCCAGAATTTGGCGAACTTCGCGTCATCTATCTCACCCAAACGTACCAGGCCGGTGATGACTTCGTCTATCGTCTCAGGATCGTAGCCTTTTAATTTCAGGCGCTGCCTTATCTCGAATTCGCTTCTCGGCCTCTGGCGCAGAAGCATGTAGGCATTCGTCCTGGCCCGGGCCTTCTTCTTGTCGGCTTCCAATCTTAATTTCTCGCCTTTGACCTGATATCCCTTTCCAGTCTTTCGACGACTTTCGGGTTCTCTTTCAGGAATAGCCTGGCGTTCTCCTTGCCCTGCCCGAGTTTCTCTTCGCCGTACAATAGCCACGCCCCGCTCTTCTGTAATATCCCAAGCGTTTCGGCCGTGTCCAGGACGCTTCCCGCCTTGGATATTCCTTCGTCATACATTATATCGAATTCCGCTTTCCTGAATGGCGGCGCGACCTTATTCTTGACTATCGACGCCCTCACGCGGTTGCCCACCACTTCGTCGCCTTTCTTAAGCGACGCTATGCGGCGCAGGTCTATCCTCACGGAGGCATAGAATTTGAGCGCCCTTCCGCCAGGAGTAGTCTCGGGGTTCCCGAAGAATACGCCTATCTTTTCCCTGATCTGGTTTATGAATATGACACACGTCCTGGACTTGGAGATAGAACCCGACAGTTTCCTCAGGGCCTGGCTCATCAGGCGCGCCTGGAGGCCCATGTGCGAATCGCCTATATCCCCTTCTATCTCCGCCCTCGGTGTAAGCGCGGCTACCGAATCTATCACTATGACATCCACAGCATTGGATTTGACGAGCGTCTCGGCTATCTCAAGCGCCTGTTCTCCCGTGTCGGGTTGGGACATCAGAAGGTTATCCAGATTAACGCCTAATCTCTTCGCGTAACTGGCGTCGAACGCGTGCTCGGCATCGATGAACGCGGCCGCGCCGCCCGCCCTCTGGGCGTTCGCGATTATGCTTAAAGTCAGCGTCGTCTTGCCGCTCGACTCCGGCCCGAATATCTCGATGACCCTGCCGCGCGGAACTCCGCCCACGCCCAGCGCCATGTCGATGGCTATGGAACCGGTAGATATGGCCGGGACGTCCAGCTTGAAGTCCTGCCCCAGCTTCATGATGGAACCCTTACCGAACTGTTTCTCTATCTGGCCCACAGCCAGGTCGAGCGCCTTCGTCTTCGCCTCCTGCGTCGCTTCCTTTGCGGCCACCTTCTCTTCTTTCTTCTCCTCTTTGACTTTAGTCTTTACCATTTTGCCTCTCCTTGGTTACGTAGTGTTGCTGATTGTTAACGGTTTATGTTCTAATTATACCATTATAAGACTAATTATTATACATTTAGCACCTCCTTCTTGTAAAGCGTTTTCAGGGATGAAACCCTATCCGCGGCTTAGGCTTCCCTGGCGGCGGTTCTAATAACTTCTTGATTGCTTCGAAAACTATGCTAAATTGCGCGTCGTATTTTTTCTCGATATGTTCAATCTTTCTCTTTAGACCGACATATGTCAATGCCTCCTTGAAGGTGGCCACAAATTGTGACCACCTCTTTTTTCTCCTTTTGCGTCAAACGAAACATGAAATCCCAAGGAAAACGTTTCAAGTTTCTCTTTACAGCCTGATTTAAAACCTTGGTGGGAACTCCATACAGTTCCGCAAGGTCGGCATCCAACATCACCTTTTTGCCTCTGAGGTGGAATATCCTATTTTCAATCTTCTCTATCGGCACAACCTTCTCCACTTTTCTTTTCCTCCTTTCGTTATTTTCTTTTTTTAAGGTTTTTACCATTTATCTATTATCCTTTGACACTTTGACCCCCTACTATATAAGACGCCGCAACCACCAAATTTATTGCAAATTTTTTTATTTTCTTCACCTTGTCCCTTGAGCCCGCACCTCCCCCCACCTACGCGGTGTCTGTGGATAACACCGCGTAGGTGTATAAGGGGTCAGATTGGTAGCGATTTCTTTATCATGGCTAATTCACGTTGATAAAAAATAGCATCTTCTACAAAGGCTTTATAAATATTAGGATTGATTGTTAGCAGGCTATTATATTTACAAATTCTGTATTCGTTGTCGATTTCCGACAAATATTCTCTATAAGAAGAATAGGACCATTCTTCCGGTTTATTCACCAAATACGACGTCACCGGATTAAGGTGTAAATATCTTGTCAAATGAAGTAATTGTTCATCTGTTTTGATTAATGTCTTTTTGGTTCTTCCTTCCCACAGCGGACCTTTTCTGTTATGTCTAATATTAAAATATCGCGTGTAACTATTAAGGATGTTATTTAAAAAGCGACTTATTCCTCGATCGCATAATTGCCTAAGAACTAGATGGAGGTGGGTCGGCATAAGGCAATAAGCAACTATTTCTACCAACATCCCATTATCTGTCGCAGACGAATTTTTCTTGTTTATACCAGACTGCGTGCGTAACGAAAATCTAACAGCCGGTTTTGCATGTTGGTAGTAACAAACTGCTTCCATCATTCTGAGATATTCGATATCATTGTTAAATATTGTAAATCCTGCTATGCTTTTGTTATATACATGATATACTTCTTCCATTTTAACCTCCTACACCTACGCGGTGTATTTATTGGTAATCGATGCCCCTTACATATATAGACGCCGAAAGGGGCAAAATTATTGCAAAAAAATAAAAAAATTCTTAATTACACCTACGCGGTGTAATTAAGGTCAACCTATATTCCCTTTTACACTTTACCCATTACTCATAACCCTTCCCCCTGCCTCCTGCCCCCTCCCACTCGCCCCTTGACCCTTGCCCCTGATATGGGGTATAATTCGTCTATATGCGCTTCAAAAATAACGCCTTAGGATACGGAGATGAGACGCTTGAAGAAGCGGTCGGCAGGGTCTTGAAGAAGAGGGGTAAGACCATTGCGGTGGCCGAGTCCTGCACCGGTGGCCTCATATCAAGCCGAATAACGGATGTGAGAGGCAGTTCGAAATATTTCCTTGATGGCGTCATCGCGTATTCTGACATATCGAAAGAGAATCTACTTGGAGTTTCCCGCGGAACCCTCAAGTACTATGGCAGCGTGTCGAAACAGGTTGCCCTTGAGATGGCCAAGGGCGTGAAACACTTCTCGTGTGCCGACATCGGCCTTGCTGTGACCGGCATTGCAGGCCCCACGGGCGGTACTAGGGCCAAGCCGGTCGGGCTGGTCTACATAGCCCTGGTGACGGACAGGAAAAGTCTTGTGAAAGAATTCCGGTTCAAAGGTTCGCGCCAGATGATAAAGTTCCAGGCATCACAGGTGGCCTTGGATTTGTTGCGGCAAAGAGTATAGATGAGAGCATTCATCGCAATAGAACTTTCCGAAGAGATACGCGACTCTCTCGCGCAGGCCCAGGCGCACCTAAAATACGCCGGCGCTGACGTGAAGTGGGTCGAGAAGAATAATATCCACCTTACGCTGAAATTCTTAGGCGAGATTGACGAAGAAAGGGGCGAAAAGGTAAAATCGATCCTCGACCAAATCGCCAAAGACACCAAACCTTTCGAGATTACGATAAAAGATATCGGCGCATTCCCTAAATTGGAATTTCCGCGGGTAATATGGGCCGGTCTTGATAAGGGTGCGGATGAATCGAAGACCCTGGCCAAAAAGATAGACGAGGCATTATCGAAGATAGGCTTTCAAAAAGAATCGCGGCCATTTGCCGCACACTTAACAATAGGCCGCGTCCGAACTCCCAAAAACCGCCAGGCGCTGAAAGAGAAGGTAGAATCTTTTAACTCCCAACTCCTAACTCAAAACTCACAACTCATAACTTCGGTAATACTCTTCCAGAGCACGCTCACTCCAAAGGGCCCCATCTATACAAAACTTCATGAGGCGGGATTTAGCAAATAAGTGTTTTCTTATCGGTAGGCTTCACGCCGGTGCTTGACTCTGTAGATCATGACTTCTTTGGTATTATCATCTATGCGGTATAATATTCTGAAATTGCCGGTTCTAATTCTGTAACCCTCTTCATTTGTAAGTTTCTGGCACCCTAAGGGCCTGGGATTCGCTGATAGGGATAATATCTTCTTTTTTAACGCGTCAAAGTCCCGGCCGGTAATCGAGTCAAGGTCTTTTTCCGCCCGAGGTATTATCTTAAGGTGGTATGTCATTTTTTCCTTTTCTTAAGATAACCTTCGAAAGATATAGCGTTTTTTTCCTCGTGACGAAGCTCTTTTAACTCGATTATGTCTTCCGCCTTCTCCTCCCTCTCGAGTTGTGTCATAAGAGCCTTCTCCACGAAAAAACCCTGTTTTAAGCCGTGATCCCGGCAGAACTCTTTTATTTGCTGGATCAAAGACTTCTCTATCTTTATGGATAATACGCTTTTCATTGTTTTTACCTCCATATCAAGTATATATAATAAAATATACTTTGTCAATATAAAAGTAAGAAAAAGTATTATTTAAAAATATTAGGTCGCGAAGCGACACATCTGCAAAAAGGATGGGATTAGTAAGAAAAGAAGGGAATACTTAGTAAAACCAAACTCTATGAATCGAAATTCTCGCGATAACTATCTTCGCGCGCTTTTAGCCTACAAAAGTAAGCATCTTGTTCTTTGATTATCTTTTTTAGATAATACTGTATCTCTTTTAAAATTATCCACATCTCGCGATTAAATTTTTTGTTTTGCCCCATTTTACGTTCCTTTTTTATTGCTAGACTTTATTTTCTAACTTGATGATACGATTTTCGCAATCCTTTAATCTGCCGTTTATATCGAAAAGAATCTCTTTAATAGTTGTTGATTCCTGCTCTGAATTATTAAGCATCGCCTCAATATTATCAAGCCGTGAGCTTAAACTGCTATGCCCTTCCGCTATAATTTTAACCTCATGTCTTATCTCTTCCAACAATACACGAGTTTGTCTCTCAAAATCTTCCTTTTTCACCTCCGGCCTCCTTCTTTATATCACAACCTTTTTTCCAAGTAAAGCCATTTTCATGGCCCCTATATATAAAGACGCCGGAAGCGGCAAAATTATTGCAAAAATTTTAAGATTTCTCTGGTTCAGGTCACGAAGTGACACCTATGTAAAGAGGATAAGATTATTAAGAAAAGGAGAAATTTTCTCCTTCTCTTAAGTAAAGGTTATGAGTTGATTTACAGTGGAATACCTATGAGGAAGGGGTGACAGCGAGTCCCGCCGCTTAGGTTTGCGAAGCAAACCTGGCGGGACGAGCGCCATGGAGGGGAAACCATAGGTTTCCCCTATGGAAAAACTTATAGTCTGACTATTAGAAAGCCTGGGTTGGGATGGAAGGTCAATAACTCAGGGGGAAGACCCTCCACCCCATTAGCCCAGGCTTTAGTTAGTTTTGAGTTCAGAGTTGTGAGTTATGAGTTCGCAATTACGCCTTACTCAACAGTTCCTCAACAACTCGTTGGTAATCGTTATATAATTCCTGTATAACGTGAATCGTAGAAGGCGGCAACAACCTGAACCACTCTCCTTTCGCCGGCATATCGAATAATCCTTTCAATGCGTCCGAAAATAGATAGATTCCCGGCCTCGGCGCAAAACATACGACAGGCACGCCTTGTTGGTCGGCCTTTTCTTTAATTTTACCCTCGAATTCAACATTATCTAACCCACCCTTTATAATCCCGATAAGAGAACCATTGTTTATACCTTCTCTTCTCCTCATGTGTTTCATCAAATTCTCTAATTCTACGGATTCGTCAAAGGACTCACCTGTATTATTTCCGTCTACATCTGTCGGCAACAATACCTTTACGTCTACCTTCTTATTGCTTATCTTTGCTGCATCTCTCAATATATCCGCAACTGTCGAGGTAGCGATATCGGTGTGGCCGTATACAAATATCGTGGAATTGTCCAACGCATTCGTCGCCATGGTCTGTTCGACATCCAGCACGGAACAATTTTTGAGCATGCTCTCGGCGTATACCACAAGCGCCTTCCCCTTCGCATTAGGTAAAGTTATTGAAACAGGATATGTCTTTCTTACGTCGTTTTTCAGACTAGCATATGCTGTTTTGAATCCGTTGTTCGTCGTTTCCGCATTTGGCGCAGTAACTGCTGCAGAGATAGGGTCAAGGTCAGTTTCGGTAGCCTTCCTGCTAATAATAGTCGAAACCGTCTTCCATTCATCTATTTTCTCAGGAAATCTTTTCTTTAGGTAATCCGCCGTCTTTTCCGCTACTTCCTGAGTCTTAGCAACTGCAGGTATATCCATGATATGATGTTCCCTTAAAAATTTAAATCCGAACTTTTCCAGGAAAAGCTTTGAATACTTGTTGTTATCATCCACTAATGTATTTATCTCCGGAATCTCTTCTTTAAGCGCTTTTTTTGCAAAAAAGTATAATAATATCGCTCCCAGGCCTTTTTCTCTAACATTATGATCAATGCCGATAGTCCATAAATAGCAATGTTGCTCTTGTTGGGATAATTCTGATAATTTGACTAACTCCTCGCTGCTGTGCGGACAGAAAACCCCAAAACGCACAGGACATCCAAAAATGTAACCTGCAACTTCTTTACCAACTAAGGCCACATATGCTATCTCCTCCCCCTCTTTTATAAGGCCAGCTTTAATTGCTTTGGTATTTTGCTTAACATATTTTTTTAATCCACTGACTGGTCCCGTATCGTACATTACACGTGCTATTTTCAAAATATCTTTTTCGTAATTCTCAAACGACTTTAATGGTACTTGAATAATTTTGGTATTTCTTTTTTCATCAATATAAATTATATTTTCCGACACGAGCTGTGCCTCTACTCCTTCACCCGTTCCCCGGCTTGCCCGACGAAGCCCGAAGGGTGAAGTCGGGTCCCCGGATCCCGGGCCCCTCTTCATATCTTTCTCTTCCGGCGTACCTGGCTCGTTGCCCAAATTTGGTCTTTGGTCTGCCGCCTCTTCCGCCTCCGCGCCGCCCGCGGCTCTATCTATTCCAGGTAATGCCAGCGCAAAAGGATCGATACTTTCTTCTGTTTTTCGATGCATTTCTGCCAACTCGGTAGGCAAAGCGGAATATTTACTGCCGGAGGGAATTTCTCCTTCTCTAAGTATGCCAAAAACTGCTTCTGCCACAACCTGAGTAATACGGGTATCATATCCTGCTTTGTTAAATACCGGGGGCAAGACTAATCCATTCTTCAATTGCTCATCGGATACCATAGAGGCCAAAGCATAACTTGCCCGGGCAGTCACTCTTTTTACATCAATACTGCCTGTCAAAAGCCCCTCATCAATGGCATCCACCAAAGCTCGAAACACTCCGGGGAAGGCATAGCAATTATTTATAGTGCTGATTCCGGGAATACCAAATTTGCCGCAGGCGGTAACTGCTATACTGCTGAATTTGCCCCCTTCTTTCTTTTGTCGCGCAATTTCAGCTATATCAAATTCGGGCTCTGGATTGGAACAGGCAAAAACAAACGCATCACTTCTCATCCCCGAAAGAAGTTCCATTTCCCTTCCTAAAAATACTCCCGGCTTAGAAAGGCCTATAAAACCATCCGCGTTTTTAAGCGCCTCTTTTATATCACCGGAGAAGCCCTCAAGATTATAACCCAAGAGGCTTTTTTTGATATCGTTCAGGTCCTTTCTTTTTCCGTGAATAGCGCCCTTGGAATCAAAAACAATAATATGTTCAATCCCAAGCTTATGAAGAAGATGGGCGGTCGCGACGGCTGAAGCGCCTGAGCCGTTAATCACAATCTTTGCTTCTTTAAAAGCGCGTCCGGAAATCTTCAGCGCATTAATCGCCGCGGCGCACACAGTGATAGCGGTACCGTGCTGATCATCATGCATGGTGGGTATTTTGAGCTCTTCGTTCAAATGTTTCTCGACACTAAAACATACGGGGCTCGCGATATCTTCAAGCATTATGACGATATTGCCGTATTTCTTTTTAAGGCCATCAACTTCTTTAATTATTTTTTCCCGCACGGCGTCTAAATTTCCGCTTTCCCAATCTTCGCGCGTGTCAACCAATAAAATATTGGCCTCTACATTACCAAACCATTTAAGCAGCGCCTGTTTACCTTCCATCACAGGACCCGCCCCTCTGAATCCAATATTGCCTAAACCCAAAACAGCCGAACCGTCTGAGACGATCCATAGGCGCCGGCTGGAATCATTCTGAATGCGCACGAACTCGTTAAAATATTTTTCCTCTTCCGCGGCCAATTTAGCAAACCTGGCTACGCCAGGGCTATAGACAATGGACATCGTCTTCGCGCAAATTATCGGCACCGCGCCAAGCTTGTGCCATAAGCTTCTCAAATATTTATAGATATTCGTGCCGTTCATATCCAGCGTTGTGCGTTGGGACGGTTCTATTTTTTCCTTCTCCGCGCCGCTCGAACTCGGTCTTTGGTCTGCTTCCGCCGCCTCACCCGTTCTCCGATCCCCGGACCCCGAACCGCGCTTCACATCCTCTTCATCCGGCGAACCTGCATCGTCTCCGTTTCGATTGTTCTTAACAGCCTTTGCGACTTCTTTCTCTGTTTTTCGTAAGATACTCTCAATACGTGGTATTCCTTCTTTAAATAAATTTATTACTCTGTCAGAATCCTCACGTCCATATATTTGTTTAGCAAAATAGAACCTAAGCAAATCATACGGCACGGGATCTTTTTTGGTTCCTTCATAATTAACCTCTTCGATCTCTTTATCATCGAATTTTCGTTCGACAAGCAATTTCAAATATACAAGCAGAAGCTCTGATCCCTTTTGTAAATTGCTAAAATTCTCCTGAAGCTTAGCACTGGAAGGCTTTTCTGACCAAGTTATATCAAAAATATGATTCCGCACCGTATGCGTCAACCATCCATTAAAACCGTCTATCTCCACCTTCCTTCCTTTACGTGTGTAACATTTTGAAATATGCAAAGATGCTATTAGGTCCAACAATTTATCCAGATAGTATAAATATTCTTTTATATTCTTAAGTGAATCGGGGTTTTTACCTTTGGGTTCATCTGACCACTTAAAGTTGTTCCAAATATTTACTTCCGCCGCCTCGCGCCGGGCTTTCGCAATCGCTTCTTCGGCAATCTCTTTCGCCGTCGCTTCGTCTTCGAGGCGCTTCGCCTCGTCCATTCTCTCCTTGTTAAGGTACATCGTCTTACGCCGGTCCGGCTCCGGTGAATCCGGCCTGCTGGGAGCAAGGCGTTTGACTTTAAGCTCGAAAACTTCCCTTTCGCCCTTAAAGCTTCTGCCGTAATCAGCCTCGTAACCGAATTTTTCCGCAATAGCTTTTACTGCCTTCATCTCCTCGTGGATCCATACCGTGCCGGGTGATGAGATAAGAATAGCCGCCTCGTCCTTACACGATTCTAATACCGATCTTATCAGGTCTTCCTTCCATTCAGGATATCCCTCTGCTGGATCCAGCACATTCAGCAAAAACACATATGAGTAATGCTTTTTGGGCAACCCCACCTCTTCAGCCAATCCTCGATACAAGGCGGTATCGATACGTTTTTGAATAAGCTCGCCGTAGCCTGCGATCTTTTCCTCTAACTCACGCGTGACGGGTTGATCCCCATAGAACGGCGGCTGACAGATGGTTACCCGTGCTCCTCGTGACGCGCAGTATACGGCTTCCCATTCAGAGGAACCTGCCCCGACTTGCAGGACTTCGTCCTCCGGACCTATGCTAAGTTCGTCTATCATCTTCGCGGTCCTTCTCTTTCTTTCAGTTTCTGCCTCCGCGATGCCCGCGGCTTCACCTTTCGGCGGCGAACTGGCTATGCTCAACACGTCCTCGACTGCCTGCTCAATCATCTGCGACGCTTTCCGCATGCGTTCCGACACTCCTCTAAGGACTTTTATAATATCTTCCCTTTCGTTACTCTCATATACACGCTTTGCGAAGAACATGGGGAGTTTCGCATATGGCACAGGGTCTTCTTCATTACCTGCATATTTTATTGTCTTGGCGTCGTCTTCAAACTTGCCTTGTGTAAGCCCATCGAGATAGGCTGTTGTTATTTCAATTTCTCGCTTTAGATCGCGGGAATATTTTTTAAGCATGGAAGAATATGATGGGCCTTTCTTTTCCATCATATGGAGATCCCATTCCACTAAACTCAAAGAGTCGCCAAATGGATGACCTAACCACCCTCTAAAAGTGTCCCAATCTACTTCTTCGTCCAATTTGAAGAAAACTTTCAATGAGTCCATTCTATATATGACACCTGCGACAAGTCTTTTCATGTAGCCAATCCAATTTTCGATATCTTTGGCTGGATCCGACTCGGCAGGCTTAGGCTCTTTCGGCCAGGCGATGACTTTAAAGGGTGATTTCTTAAATATTCTATCTCTTCCTTCGCCGGCGCGGTTCGCGCTCGGTCTTTGGTCTATGGTCTTTGGTCTATGGTCTGCCGCCTCTTCCGCCTCCGCGCCGCTCGAGCTCGGTCTTTGGTCTATGGTCTTTGGTCTATGGTCTGCTATATCCTCCGGCTCCGGTGTGGCACTCTTTATCGCTTCTTTCACCAGCGGCCACTTGATCGTCTGGGTGACGCCTCTCTTCACCCTTCTGTCCGTCAGAAGCCTTTGCTCTTTCTCTTCATCCGTGAGGGCATTCGTCTCCTCCTCGGTTAGAGAATCTATGACACACTCGCCTCCATGATCTCTAAGCGTGCGGTGCATGACTGCCTGGCCGGTTTCTCCTCTTTTTGTCGTGAAATCGGCATCGGATACGCGGATGAGGTCTTCTTTCGGGATACCGATTCCGTTATCAGAAATGGCAACTACGAGGTTATTGCCTTCGATTTTGAATGTTACTTCCGGTACCTTGTCTGTAACATCTTTACTTGCTCTATATGCGCCGTTTATAGCGTTTTCTATGCTGAAAGCGAGCCACTTCCAGTCTCCTTTCAATCTTGTATCAAGAAACGCTGCATCTTCCGGCAAGCGTATATTTACCCAATCCGTATCCTTGAATAGCTGTTTTAAAAATGTATCGATATCGGTTGCGGAATCGAACTCCTCACTTTTATAAATTTTAGATCCTAAATCAATTCCGAAAAATGTATCAAGAAGCATGGCCCTTATAGAAGAATCATTTTCATGGTGCGGTACTATACCGTGCGCGAAATCCCTGACTGAATTTAGGATCCTGGAAAGCAAGTCACTATTAAATTTCAGACTATCGAAAATATCTCGTGGCATATTCTGGCAGTATTGAGAAGATTCATGCCACGCCACTTTCGTTTTACCGGCCATCACTTCCATCTCTTTGAGCCATTTTTCATATTCATCGCGCCGCATCACCTTCTCCTCGCGGGAACGATGTACAATCTTCTCATACGGAAATTGGTCGATTCCGAGTTGATGGAATATTTCGGATGCTTTTTCAACTAAAGGATCAGGGGACCTTTTTGATAAAATAGAGAATGTTGCAAATATATTTTGTCCCAGATTTCCGATGTCCATACCCTTTCCATGTCTTGCACAAGCACGAACGGCCAGGTAGAATCTCAATTCTTTTTCAAATCGTTCTTCGTAAACATCGGCCGGCACATGTAGAACTCTGAGAATGCCATGCGGTGTCTTGTCGGCCAAATCGACTTGCTGTTCCAAGGGCTTCGTAGGATCTATCCTGTATCCTATATGCTTTGAGCCGTATGGCAGGCCGTTGGGGCCGTCCTTGAATAAAAGGATGGCGGATTTTTCATCTGAAAGAAGATATGGCCTTTTCCAAAATTCCTGCGCTGCCGAACCAACTGCATCCCTGAATTTAGAAGTTATGCGGTCGAGTATGCCCTGCATGTTTGCGCCGTTGCCCGCAAATGTCTCGGTTAAACTCTTGCCTTTTTCTTCTATTTCCATTAATCCGGAAACAAAATGTCTTAGTATCTTCTCTGCATAGGCGGGATAATCTCTATCTCTAAGATCTCCTTTCGGAATGTACGCTTCTTCCATATCCTTTTCTTCCGGCGAATCCGGCCTGCCGAAGTCAATGGTGCTTGGCATTGATTCAGCTTCCCAACCTAAGCATGTTACTATCTCGTTAGGCCATGATGGATTCATACCAAAATTTCCAAATACTTCAGGCCGCAGGACATATCGGACGCCTGACCCCTTAGACAGTTTAAATAATAGCTCGTCTCTAAGTGTCGGTAATCTTTGAAGCACGAACCAGTTAATGCCTCCAGCGGATGAGGATGGAGAACGGCCGGAAGAAACGGGATCTCCGCTTTTAATATCACTGATGAAAATTTGTCCGCCGTTAGGATTAAGATGTTCGAGCAGTGGCCTTATGAACATCTCTAATCTATCTTTCATATGTGCTCTCAGGCCGGTTTTTATTCTTTCAGTCTCCTCTTCCGAGAGTCCATAATTCAATGATTGCATCGCATATCTTGTGTCATCATTGATCGCATGTACCGCATCATTCATGACCAATAGCGCCATTATGTAATCAAATTTTTTATCTTTTAAATCAGCGTCATCATAAGAAGTATATGTTTTTATTTTTTCTTCCAAGCCAAAATCAGAATATAAATGCCTCTGCTCTTGGATAACTTTTTCGGAAATATCTATTGCATGTACTTCAAGGCCGAGTTTTGCCAGGAGAACCGGCAAGTAATCATATTGGCCTGGGCCGACTATGAGGATGCTTTTGCCTTTCGTTAACCCGACTTCCGAAAGACCCTTCGTAATTCTTTCCCTGTGTTCTTCATTAAAACTATTAGCCGGCGCCTCTTTCTTTATAACCTCATTTATGCTGTCAAATGCGGCGGCGACCTCCTCCTTCGTTACCAATCTCCCACGCTGGCTCTCGTTTTGTCTTTCCTTATTCTCGACCGTGCCGCTCGAGCTCGGTCTTTGGTCTATGGTCTTTGGTCTATGGTCTGCTTTCTCCGCCTCCGCGCCGCCTGCGGCCTCGTCCGCTTTCACCGGCATTTTAGGTCTTATGGAATAAATCTGCAGCGTATGCCAGTGCTTTTCTTCGCCCGGTTTCGCGTCAGGCCTATATTCCAAACCGCCTTCGCTCACGAGCCAGTCCCGCCACTCCTTTATAACACCCAATATCTTTAAGGGTACCTTAAGCGGTTCTCCGACCTTAGTGATATCCAATCTATCCTTAAATTCTTCACAAAATACTTCAAAATCTTTTTGCGCAAGACTGCTTATATTCATTAAAATCCTTGCATTCGGATTATCGCGATTTAGTTTGCCGATACCCATATCCAATATCTCGCGTATGAGACCTGTTCCCCGATAAGGATCTTTCTTGTCTTCGATGAATGGCGGGGTGGGGATATAAGGAGGGTTCACTATTATGAGGTCGGCGCCGCCTTCGACAGTCTTTATACCTTTGCCGAGGTAATACTTCACCCTCGTGCCGACTTTTAAATAAGGTTCTATGCATCTCTTCGCTGTCTGCAGCGCATAAATACTTATATCGGTTACGGATAGTTCTTTTAGATTTGGCAGACACGCTGCTATTGCCGTTGACAGGTGGCCTCCTCCGACACCTATCTCTATGACAGACCGCATGTCGTTATCGTTGAATGTTCCCAGCTCTTCCATCCTTTTATGCAGGAAGACGGTATCGATGTTGGTCGTCCATACGTCTTTATCTACGGCTATGTCCCACGAAGTCGTAATTCCGCCGTATCGGGTAAAGCGCTTTTTCTCGGCCAGAAGCGGCAGGAGCTTTTCTCTTATTTCCGGAGTAAGATTATTTTCAATATATGTTTGCGGCGTTATGAGATATGAACTCGGTACCCTGACCAATTCTGTCAATTTCAGGGCGCTATAATCTACAGCTCCGTCGGTCTTGAATACTTTATTATCCCTATCTTCTCCGGCAAGAGAATAGGTGATGGTCTTCAGGTCATCGCTTACGTCGACATGGAGGCCTATCGTATTGTGGCGCGGCGCCGGGATCACGGTGACTATTTCCTGCGCGAGCCCTTCCGCTACGGGTATCTTTTCATCCTTAGCCTGTACTTGCGGCGGAACGGTAAGGATGCCATCCAGCGTTGTCCAATCATAACCTTCGCGTATGATACAGTTAACACCGGCATCTATCAGGCTTTGACGATTATCCTCAAACTCCTTGCCTTCACCTTGAGGGATACCAAACCACGCGGCGAACTCTCCCGACCTTCCTTTTGCTTCAGTCCAGTCGTCAAAATAGGCAATGCTGTGGCTCGGGTAATGTCTTTTTATCGCGTCCAGGACTTTTACCCTGTCATAATCTTTTCTATTATCTGTATAACTGCCGATTATATTCTCTTCAGGAATGTATTCGAGGAACCCTGCTTCTTTGAGTTGGGATAGGCAATATTTTTTAGGGGCACCACTGACCATGATAACGGGCACACCGCGGGAAGCAAGTGCTTTTACTAATTCGAGAGCGCCTGGTATTGCAGGTGGAGACCTGCCTTCCCACACGCCTTTCCTGGCGTTGGCAATGATGGTTTTTATCTCTTCGGCCGTCCTGTTGGATATCCGGCATAAAACATTTATTATCTCTTCGTCATTCTTATTTATCACGTGCCTATTCATCCACTCATCAGAGGGATATTCTCCTGTCAAGGTCTTATAGGCATTCCTGTAAACACCTTTCCAGTTCGGCTCAAGAAGTGTACCGTGTATATCGAATACGGCCACAACCGGCTTATCCTGGGGGAGCAATATTGGCCGCATGATTTCAATGGCGCCGCTCGCACTCGGTCTTTGGTCTTTGGTCTTTGGTCTTTGGTCTGCTATATCCTCCGGCTCCGGCGAATCCGGGCCGCCGAGATTGCTACCCGGCCAAGAGAGGTTTAATTCATAATAACCATCGCCGCCTTTAAAGCCGTATTTCCGTATTATCCTAATAACAGCGTCGTGTTCCGTTCTTATAGAGAAATTCACATATCCGGCTATGCGCGCCTTTTCAAAAAATTCTTTGAATAACTTTGCCGCCACGCCCTGGTCTCGCCATTTTTTAACGGTAGCTAGGCACGTCACGTGAACGTGTTTTTCACGCGATAGCCAGGATTTATCCTCGGCGTATAAGAATCCGGCTAATTCATTTCCTATGATAGAGACAAGAAGATAGCCGCCTTTTGTTTTGATCATATTCAGACTGTCCAAAACCTCTTTCACGGGGATCTGATAGCCATCTTTCCATATGTCCGCGGAAAGGTTGCTTATAGCCTCGGCATCTTCGGGGATCGCATCGCGTATAACGGCGCCGCTCGCTCTCGGCCGCGTTTCTTCCTTTGGCACGAGATTATTCGATCGAAGCAATAAACCGTCGTGCTTCAAAACGGCGGTGAGATTTTCATACGCCTTGGATTTTTCCTCGGGAGAGAGTAAGTAATCAACGTTCATATATACTATGCCGTCAAACTCGCCCAGTTCTTTCATCTCATTCGTATTGGTCAGATTTACAAAATTAAATTGCGTAATATTTCTTATATTCTGATTAATCACATAATCGCCCGATTCCTGTTTGGTCAGATATTTTTCGATTAAATCCGGTGGTATATCTTTTACCGAAGATTCGTTATATTCGCCTTTTCGCGCTTTCCTGACACAGCCGATGTCGTAATCGACTCCGACAACGCGAACCTTATTCATGGGTGCGTCTTTTTCAAGAAGCGCCATCGCGATGGTATATGCCTCTTCACCGGTAGCGCAACCGGCGGAAAGCACTCGGATCGATTCACCCCTTTTCGTTTTTTCCGCTAATTTATCGATAAATTCATTGAACCTTTTCCTCTGCTCTCTATCACCTCTGAAAAATCCTGTCGCAAATACGCTTCTCCATGGTTTGTCCGCCTCCGCGCCGACTGCGGCTTGGCCCGAAGCAATCATTGGATGCGGCACGCGTATGCCAAGGTCATTTATAAAATTTTCAAATGGCACAGAATTAGTTTCTTTGAATGGCCTGCCCTCTCTCGCGACGGCATATCTCATCTTCTTATATTCGGTAGATTCCACCCTTTCCTTAACCGCATCGAGCAGGGCCCATACAGCCCCTGTACCGCGATGTGCCTTATCCAGGTATATGCCATGCAATTCGTATATCAAAGGCTTCTGCGCACCGCCGTAATTATCAACCATGAAGCCGGCTACTTTAGGGCCGTCCAGCAACACGGTAAAATCCCTTTCTTTAAATGATAGAAAAACAAGATAATCCGCCAGATTTTGCTGCCCATTAATATGTAGTTCATCCCTGAACGCCCTCTTTAGCGAATTTAATTCGGCCCTCTGTTCTCCGCTCAGCGTTGCACCAGGCACGACACTAAGCTTTTTGAACAACCGGCGGCTATCGGCAGCATGCGGCGAATCCGTCTCGCCTGGACTACGCGGCAATCCCGGCATTACCGCTCCCTTCTTTTCGGCGGTAATGAAATACGCGATGATTATAATACCTTGCTGCTGCGCGGATCCAATTTCGGGATACAACTCGCCCTGGAAAGAAACACCGCCTATAGTCACGTTTGAAAAACCGGCTCTTTTTAAATTATCTTCCCATTCCTTTTCCGTCCAGGCCCATTGGTTTCCTTCGATGTTTGGACCGTCGGCTGGTGATGGATATTCAAAAAGGTTGATATTTCCGCCTTCCTTTAAAACCCTGTGGACCTCTTTGAGCGCCGATAGACGCAGGGGCGCCGGTATGGTCGTGAACGTGTAATTTGCCATCGCCGCGTCTATCGATCCTTTTTCAAACGGGATGTTCAGAACATTATTGACGGAAAACTCTACATTCTTTATGTTCTGTCTTCCTGCTTCTTCTCTTGCTATTTTTACGGCGAGCGGGGAGATGTCGATTCCATAGACTGTGTTATCCGTGCGCCTGGCCGCCAATAAAGCCATGCGGCCTGTAAGTGTCCCTATATCCAAAATCGTATCGGATTTCCCGATGCCGCATCTATCGACATAGTTAGCGTTCATGAACTCTAAATATGCCCTCACTTCCTCCACGGCCTCCCATGGATTTATCAAACTGGCGTCGTAAAGTCCCGATATCTGGCCAAAATACCAGTTCGATACGGCAAGCCAGTATAGTCCCCGCAACTCTTCCGCGTTCTTTATCTTCGCAAGGTCAAAGACAACTGTCAATCTGCCGTCATCATCGTATGCCGATTCATGCCTACTATCGCCACTGATAGCCTTGAATCCGAAGGCCGGCGGCTCTGGCTGTGGAAGTCCATATTCCCCGAACAGCCCAGCGTAAGATTTCATTCTGTCCGACAAGTAGCGCTCTTCTATCGATAAAATATTATGGGCCTTGGGCTTTTCGACGCCAGCCGTATCTTGCTGTTTCCTTGCCCATTCCGCTAACTTATACAACATGTTTGCATGACCTGTCGCTTCGGGATATTTCTTATCTACATTTTTTATATAGGCTAGCAGAAACGCAACGGCAAACTCCGGAATACACACGCCGTTCAGATAGACAATGGCCTCGATCTCTTTCCGGGCCAGGTCCTGGTTTAGCGGTTCTGCCTCCAGATGTTTTCGTGCCAAAAGAACGCCGACTCGCTCACCTACCGTAGCCATGCGCTCTAAGTCTCCGCGCGCCTTCAGAGCCGGTATCTCCCGGAGAAAATCTTCCATGCTCTTCTCTTCCGCTTCGCGCCGGGCCTTCGCCTCTTCTTCCTGCCTCATGCGCTCCATGGCACCGTCTTCATCGCGAGAGAGGTATCCGCCCTTGCCACGCGCGATATCGCGCTCGATCTCCCTACGGTTCGCGTCAACCTTTCTTTGCGCTTCTTCGGGACTTATCGTGCCTTGCGAAACGCTATCATTGTCTCCGTTTTGCGCCTCCGCGGCGCCCACGGTCTGGGCCGTATCCGGCGCATCGTCCATCTTAAATTCATGCGCTCTGATGAGATCCCTGATGATTTTGATATCTGTAAAAATATTACGCAATTCCAAAGAGCTTACGCTGCTCATGCGTGTGCTGAATTTCTGCATCTCATCAGCTGCATTTGGACTAACATAACCGACCAACATCCTGCTACCCGCGCTTGCCTCTGAGCATCCCACAAAAAATGCATACCTGACATCCTTGAACCCAATCTGTTGTTCAAGGGCAGTTTTCATCAAGACGTATTTACGTCCTGATAACGTATGGTCGTCGAGAAAAAGAACTTTCCTATGCCTTAGACTTTCCAACATATCGCCATTACTGTCACCTATGGCTTCGCATATGGCCTTTTCCTTCTGGAAGCTGGTATATACAAATTCGAGCAGTTCCGCCTCTTCCTTATATAGTATCTTATTCGCCTTCTCATTAAGCATGTAAATAGACGGCATTTTTTCTGATGGGTATATCTTCTGCCATATTTCACTGAAGACTATATACGTTAATTCTCCGCTATTTCCCGATATGAAAATAGCATCATGCTGCAGGGCGTGCGCCTCTTTTACAACAGCCTCAGCGCCGCGAATCAATGCCTCCGTGGCCTCCTGCGATAATGAAATTGGGGACGGTTCTATTTTTTCCGTGGCGGATTTGTTTTCGTTGTTCGTCACCGCGCTCGGTCTTTGGTCTATGGTCTTTGGTCTATGGTCTGCTTTCTCCGCCTTCGCGCCGCCCGCGGCTTCGCCCGCTTTCGCCGCCTCGCGCCGGGCTTTCGCTTCCTCTATCTTCTCTTTGCCGCGAAGATTGACTACCAAAACCCCGTCTTTGTCGGTCAACGAGACGTTCCTGCCGCCGTCTGCCGGAGCGAAGTATGAACCA
>JAQUQN010000005.1:19161-31262 GCA_028716065.1 Candidatus Omnitrophota bacterium | reverse complement strand
TTGAACGAAAACCTATAACTCGTGCAATAAATCATGACGACATCCTTGGCATGATTAACCTCTTTCATCATCTCTTCGCAATGTTTCTTTTCTTTTTCCCCGCATCTATCGGGATGATATTGAAGACTAAGCCTCCTGTAAGCGTCTTTTATCTCTTCCATGCTCGCGTCTTCGCCCAATCCCAATACCTGCCGCGCCTTATCGACCTCTCTGAATTCTGTCATGCCTTATCTCCTGTTTTCACAAATAATAATGGAAAAACTATATCGCTGACACAGCAAGGTATCCATACGGCGATAAATAAAAATATAAAAATCGCGAGGTATAAAATCAGGCTCAAACTTTGCCGCAGCGCCATGATTATATGAAATAACGAAGCCCAGGTGCTTAATAAGACATGCGCGGCATGAGGAAACTTTGTTGTGGGTTTAAAATGCGCGATGACTATACCGATTATCGCCAATGGGTTGACAAGCCACCATTTTTCGATAAAGCCTATATGAATACATCTGTTCGGCATTTTAAACAAAACTTCGCATATATAAGGTATTACCGAATCGCTCATGGTGGCAATACCTATGGAACCCGCATAACCTATTATAAGGAGCGTCCAGAAGTTACATCTTCCCATTATGCATTTCCCGGTTATACGATCGCACTCATGCAGCTGATACATTGCCGCTGTGACAAGAGCGCTTAAGAGAACATGCAAGGGATGCAGGATATAAAACACGTCGTAAGATATCTTATAAGGCAACTTATAACATAGCGTCATTACCGCGATGCCTGTTATCGCACCAAAAATAGTAAAGGGAGCATGAATTTTAAGCTCTCTTAAAATTTGTTTAAACATATCAACCTTTTTTACAGCTTACCTTAAACTTTAATCGTCTGAATATACTCATATAATCTATTATCAACCTGCCATTGAGATGGTCTATTTCATGCTGTAGAACCCTGGCCAATAATCCGCCCGCCTTTAACTCCACCATCTTACCCTCTTCATTCAACCCTTTTACCGTAATCGTGGCGGGCCTTTTTATATCAACTGTCGTGTTAATAACGCTTAAGCACCCTTCCGACATCATATCGGACCCGTCTGTATCCAAAATTTCAGGATTGGCCAATTTTATGGTTACATCTTCAACGCTGGCCACTATCAATCTTCTGGATATGCCGACCTGTGGCGCGGCCAATCCTATACCGCAGAAATGTCTCATCGTAAAAAGCATCTCATCAAAGATCTTCCTTTCTTTCTTTGTAACGCTCTCTACCGATTCGCAGGCCTCGCGTAATATTTTATCCGGATATTTTTTTATTTCCAACGGCGACATATCAGCTTGCCTTTTCTTTTACCCGTTTATTCTTATACAGTAAAATCACATCGCCGAGGGCGCATTTCACATCTCTGGCGATAACCGGGCATTTTGCCATAAAGAGAAAGAATACGGGCCTTGTATAATCTGATAATGCCTCAAAATTGCCCTGTCCTTTGCTAATTACCATATCCGCGCGCCTGAATATATTTAAAAATTCCTTCGAGCATAAAGAAAGTACCGTTCCTGGTGTATCTACGCCGCTTGAAACTATGGCTGCTATTTCTTCGATACCCGCAAATACCGCGTCTCCCCGCAGGGCATCGTTAATAACAGGTTTTTCTTTTACCGCGTAAATGATATTTTTATCCTTATACGTTTTTTGTATCTCTTCAATAAGAATCCTGTCAAAAACTACTTCTCCGGCGTTATCAGCAAGATAAAGTATAGTATTCGACCTCTTTAAGGCTGCCCGAAAACTCCTATAATCGAATAGCGAACTCTTTTCTCTTCGAATGGCCTTATCTTCCTTATCCAGGATCTTTTTAAGCTCTTCTTCCACGTCTAAATTATTTTTTACGCCATAATCAATGATATTACCCGCGATCGCCAGTTCAACCGCTGTCAGCAGCCTGTCATGCGAATGAACTACCTTTTTCTTAAGCATTGGGTAAATACTCAAAGCGAGTTTATTGCTCTTTTCTTTTATCTTCGCGTAAGGATCATCTTTACCGGTAAACCTTTCAATAGCACCGTAGATAACCCTTGCCATCTGGGGCGGGCTATAGAGTAGTGGGAACCGCGGTATAGCGCGGGCGACTTCATCCAGTATCTTTTTCTGCGTTTTCTCATCAGCGGCGGATAATCTCGCCGTTTCAAGCGCCTGTTTTAAAAAACATGGTATGCAATCCAGATATGTCTTCATAAAACTTTTAAACCTTACCTCTCCTTTTTAAAGTATCTTCCGAACTGATCGGTTTGACGTCCTTATTGCCAGCTCTATAGACGGAAAGAACGTTTAAACCGATGAAATATCTCTCCAGCTCGGCCATTTTGTCTCTTGCCAACGGTTTTATACCACATGGCCTTAAAGGCGTATTGAGCTGGACTTCATCAGGGCCGATATATCTGGCCATACTTGCGATCTCGCTCGCGTATACCCTGTTCTTTTCCACAAACATTATCTGAAGCGCCAGTTTACCCTTATAGGCGGTTTTAAAATCTTTTATGGCTTTTATAATCGTATCAATCTTGAGGCATTTTATGGGGCTGTTAATAATCCCAAAAATATATTGCGAGGGGGCATCCAATTTACACACGACAAGATCCGCCAAAGATAGGTCTTTTGCCACATCTTCCCTATTTATAAGAGAAGAATTCGTTAAAACCGCCACTTTCTCTTTCCTGACCCGCCTTACAGCCTTTATCATTTTTCCAAGGTTTAGAGCCAGTGTAGGCTCGCCTGTTCCGGAGAAGGTTATATAATCAATTTTTAAGGGCGGCGTAGATTTTAGTTCCTCTATTACACTGCTAACAGGAACAAATACTTTTCGCTCGGCCGTTAAATGTTTTGTTTTGCCGAGTTGGCAGTAAATACAATCAAATGTACAGACTTTTTCCTTTTTTGATATGGGGTCAATACCTAAAGAGCTGCCTAATCGCCATGATGGCACAGGCCCATAAATATATTTATAGGTTTTCTTATCCATGCATCTTTCCTATGGCATCCTGGGCAGCCACAACAATCGGATACATGGTGGGTGCGCTCGTCAAATATGGTTGAGTGGCTATTTGTAGTGTCTCAAGTTCTGTGGCTGACATTCTCTTTTGAATAGCGACACCGATAAGGTTTATCATCTCACCGCAACTAAAACCACCTGCAACCTGACCGCCCAATAGAATCCCTGATTGTCTTGAAAAAACCAATTTTACCTTAATATCACTCACCAGAGGCATGGTAACGGGATGCTTATCTTTAACGCTGGCCTGGCCGGTCACGATTTCAAATCCCTCTTTTATCGCACTTGTTTGCGTAAGGCCGGCTGAACCTAACACCAAACCGTCAATATATGTGGAGTAAACCGCGATAGTGCCTTTATTCTCCCGTATAACTTTCAATTGATAAAGATTCGCGCCCGCGATCCTCGCCTCCGCTGTAGCCGTTGAGGCCAGCATGACCGGCATATCTTTACGGGTATAAAAGTCTCTCTTGCCCGCGCAATCGCCTACGGCAAAAACATCAGGATCTACCGTGCGCATATACTCATCCACCCATATCCCCTTGCCTTTACCCAGATCTAAACCGGTCTTGCGGGCAAGTGTCGTATCCGGACATGCTCCTATGCCCAAAATAACCGCGCCGGTTTCAATCTCCTCAGCCGTTGATAATCTCACTTTTTCGACTCTACCCTTACCGCAAAATTCAAGCACCTTAACGCCTGTCAGTATTTTTACACCTTTTGATTTCAGCTTGTTTTCAGCGAGTGTTGAAAATTCCAGATCAAAGGAATTCGCCAGGACATTAGGAAGAAGCTCGACCAAATATGTATTGAGTCCATTTATTTTTGAAAGCTCATCCGCGAATTCTATGCCGATAAACCCGCCTCCTACTATCAGGATATTCTTGCATTTTTTTATCTCTTCTATGGCCTTTTTAAGATATCCTAACTCTTTATATATAGGATAAATCCCTTCCTTTTCTATGCCGGGGATAGGTGGCAAGATCGGAGTTGACCCAACAGCGAGGACCAATTTTTCATACTTGTATATCTTGTCGCTTTTACATTCTACGGTCTTATTGTTTCGATCTATCGCTATTGCCTCGTCCACAACCGTTTCGATACCATTCTTTTCAAGCGTCACCATTCCCAAGACATTTTCATCGGGAGATTTCAGGCTTTTTATCATATAGGGAATTCCGCAAGGGATAACCCCTTTCTCCACATTCCTCATTACCACGATCTTCTTATCGGGATAATACTTCTTGGCGGTTAACGCGCATACTACCCCGGCAGGACCTGCGCCTATCACTAAAATATCCGTTTTATTTCGCATGGTAACTCCTTAGTTTTCACACTGCCCTTGTTATGACACAGGTTTGATATATAATATCCATATTATTTTCTCTACAGAAGCGTATAGCGTTCTCGTTTTCGGCCCCGGGCTGTAGCCAAACCTTTCGTATGCCTTTTTCCTTACAATCAATAAGTATTCTTTCGGTCACCGATGGCGGCGTGACCAGGTTAACAACATCTATGGCGCAGGGGATATCTTTGACGCTTGGATAACAAGGATGCCCCTCAACCTCTTTGACATTGGGATTTACAGGATAAACCTCATATCCTTTACTTTTTAATATTTTAAAGATCCTGTAAGCGTATTTCGATTCATTCTTAAACGATCCCGCAACAATAAATCTCTTCTGGGCCAGAAAATCACTGACTAGTTTTTCCATGATATTCTTGTCTTCTACCTTGGGGTCGATATCGCTCCGTGCGGGCATTCGCCTACGCAGGCACCGCACTCGACACAATCGTCATTTACAACCGCCTTTTCCTTTTCGATCTTGATGGCGCTAACCGGGCATATTTCGACGCACTTGCCGCAACCGGTGCAATTCTTTTTATCTATTTTTGCCGCCATAATACTATTTATCTCCTTTCTTTCAAATTTCTAATGTACAACCTTCTCTTGGTACAATACAATTACGGTTAAATTCTTTATTGAATAATTCCTGCGCAATTTGACCCGTACAGTGAAAAGGAATAACCTGCCTGACTCCAAGTGCCTTTAATTTTAAAATAACATCGCGCGCTTCTTCTGCTATACGATCTTTGAGGTGAAAACCGCCCATTAAAAGGCGGGTGTCTGAACTGAACGCGGCTTTCGCATGCTGTGTTATCTCGACTATGCCCGGATGGGCGCATCCCGTGATAACAACAATACCTTTAGCTGTCTTTATCGCCAAATATTGTTCCGGTATGTCAAAATCACGGCGCTCACCCGTAAGCTCACCGCTCAAATAGATATTATCCCGTAAATTAATCACACCTTCTACCTCTACAATACGCGCTCCATACCACTTTATTTTTGACTTGATCTCGGGTTTGAAATGCGGGCATATATACACAGTCAGATCTTGATTACGCTCTAATATTTTCCATAAACCTGTGACATGATCCCAATCGTCATGAGAAATTACAATATGTTTTATCTTATCAATATCTATTTTGTATCTCTTTAATTGTTTTACGACATAGCCCGGCTTGCCGAATGTGTCGAAGAGAATATCGTCATCTATGAGAATGGACAGCCCCCAATGCTTTATAAAACGCTGCCACTTCGTAGAACCTTCGGCAAGAATGGTTATCTTCATGATCTTCGCGCCTCTTCCCTTATTTTATAAATGTTAGGGTTATATCCTGAAACGAGTTTTTTGCCTTTTTCGGTAAGCATATATACTGGCGACACCTTGGATAATATCTTTATCGCCTTTTTGCTTAACCGATTTCTGATATTTTTAGAATGACACGCCCAAACGATATCGGCATACTTTTCAATCTCGATTAACCGGCCTTCTTTAATTCCTGTCGTACATACAGCAAGGATGGTCAGTGATATACCATAGCGACCTTCGAGCGCTCTGATATTCTTCAGGCTTTCTTCTCCAAAAGCGCTGACTGTAACAGCAATCCGTTTATAACCTTTTTTGGCAGCTTCACTAACACCAGACATCTGGTTAATTGAGCCTTTTTCATCCAAGATATGGCAGCTGTACCGGCGCAGTTTAATCGCAACCTCAGGGATATGTGATGTCTTAAGGACAGTATGCATACGAGCACCTATGCCCTGGACAATTTGGGGAACAGCCGTTATAACCGTTCCCGCCCCGTCACAGACTATTACAGCACTGTCTATAGCTTTATTCTTCAATCCATATGCTAGAAGTTCCGAAGCTCCGTACGGTATAACCGCCTCATCTTTCCAAAGCATCCTGTCTTTAGTGCAGAAACCAAAACGGGTTATCTTGCCTTTTATAACTTTTTTAATCTCGTCTTTTAATAGCGCCGTAGAAAGTCCAGGGGGATTTTTAATGCCCCCATAAAGAAAACTCGAAAGCGGACAATATGAAATATTCGGCTTGGTTACTTTTACTACTTTACCGTTTGATACCGTAATCAATGACGAAAAATATCTGATTATATGGATATCTTCTTCCATATATCCTTTATCTCTCTTATCACAGCCTCGCTTGCGCCTTCAACCGCCGTTATTCCCTTGACCAATGTTTTAGGAATGGAGCTGTCGAATCTTATCTTGCCGGCAACCTCGATATTCGCGGACTGGCTGTATGCCTCTATCTCTTTGGAGATATCGATATTAAGGTCGTATTTATTTATGACCATCTTTACCGGCACCTTGAAATAAGCACATACCTCTATGACCCTTCTGGCATCATGAAGCCCGGAGAGGGTTGGTTCGGTAACTACGAGCGCGCAATCTACGCCGGATAAAGAGGCGATAACGGGGCAGCCTATGCCGGGGGGGCCGTCAACGATGACATAGTCGAAACGGCCCTTTTCGGCCATATCTTTGGATACCTGCCGTATCTTCGCAACAAGTTTACCGGAATTCTCCTCCGCGATACCCAATTTCGCATGGATAAAGGGGCCGTATTTCGTATCCGATATGAACCATTCTCCGGCTATATTTTCCTCCATGGTTATGGCGCCTGATGGGCATACGTGGCTGCATAGACCGCACCCTTCACATGAGATGGGATCAATGGTAAGATCATCGCTTATAGCGCCGAACCTGCACAAAACGATGCATTTACCGCATCGATTGCATATCTTTTTGTCGAGACGCGCGGTCTTGCCGCTCCTGAACTCATGGCGCTCTCTTATATGCGGATGGAGCAGAAGATGAAGATCGGCCGCGTCAACATCGCAATCTACCATTATCTTGTTATTTGCCAGGACCGCGAAAGATGCGGTGAGAATGGTCTTGCCGGTACCGCCTTTGCCACTTATAACCACTATCTGTTTCATATATTTCACGCTAAATAATTAAAGACTTACATATTTTTACCGAAACTATATAATCCCTCATCCTTACGGATTAATTTAAATAACCCGCTGCCTGTTATCTTAGAGATTATCTCATCGTCTTTCATGCGGTGATCGTTGAAAGACAGGACTCCCTCTTTTTTCAAGATCCGGTGTAAGTTCCGTAGGACCTTATCCGGATCCTCTAGAGTATGAAAGACGTCGTACAGTAGAACCATATCTATCTTTCCAGCGGGCAAGCGTGTCTCACCATCCGAACAAATGGTCTCCACATTTGTAAAATGTCTTTTCGAAATGATATGTTTGACCATTTTGATGGCGGACGGGCAAATATCTACGGCGTAAACCATCCCTTCTTTTCCGACAATTTTCGCCAAAGGGATTATATAGCTTCCGGGACCGCATCCGTAATCTACTACATAAAACCCTTTTCCGATCCCCGCTTTTTTTAATATATTTATCCGAGGCAGAATAAGATCGCGGATCTTAAAAATCACGAGGTGCATTATAAAATGAAAATTCGATATTTTTTTATCCATTCTTCAAAATGTTAAAACTTTATCACTTTCCTTAACTATATCGTATAAATCTTTCATCGTTGAAATGGGGCAGGTCTCGGATCCGCCAGAATTTCTCATTTTAAGGCACGAACCACAGACCAGGATACCGCCTCCATTATTTAAGAATAATTTTATCTGTTCGGTCACTTTGAATTTTTCACTATCGATAGATTCACATTCGACACCCTTACCCAGCAGAAACACCTTAACCTGATCCTTCTGTTCAAGGGCAAATAGGCCCAACCTGAAGGCGTTCCAAACCATTTCCGTATCATTAGAATAAATGATAATCCCGATCTTCATAAGCGCTCTTTTATCTTGTTAAACATATTCCTGAACCTGTCTTTATATTCTGTCTTTTCCTGGACTATAGGAATACCGCGGGAATATAAAAGCGCTATTTCTTTATCAAACGGTATCCGCATAAGTATGGGTATTTTATTATCCTGACAGAATCTCTCAACTTTATCATCGCCTATATCAGAGCGGTTAATGACAACGCCAAAAAGAATCTTCATCTTTCTTAAAACCTCTACGGCCAATACAAGATCATTAAGGCCAAAAGGTGTAGGCTCAGTTACCAGTATGCAGTAATCGCTTTTTTTCACCGCGGCGATAACGGGGCAGGAAGTGCCGGGCGGCGCGTCAATAATAACGGTTTTATCGGAATCTATGCGATCTTCAACTTGTCTAATCAAGGGCGGGGACATTATTTCACCGACATTAAGCTTGCCGTGGATAAATTGCATGCCGCGCGCTTGCCCTATTTCTACGACACCTATCTCTTTATTTACCTCTTTGATGGCCTTTTGCGGACAAAGCAAACTGCAGGCGCCGCACCCATGACAAAGGTGCGGGAAAACTAGAACGCTTCCCTTACCGGAATCACCTGGAGGAATGACGGCTATAGCATGATACGCACACACCTCGCGACATTTGCCGCAAGCGTTGCATTTTGCCTCATCCACTTCCGGAACGGGGATAAACGCTAAAAATTTTTCTCTTATCTCCGGTTTGAGGAAAATGTGTGCGTTCGGCTCTTCGACATCGCAGTCAAGAAATTGCACATTGCTTAAAGATAAAGCCAGATTAACTGCTATTGTTGTCTTACCCGTACCACCCTTACCGCTCGCGACTGAAATAATCATATGTCTGCCTAAATCGTTCTTTTCTCTTTGGCGATAATCACTCGTTGAGTTTCACTTTGAAATTCATTAACTTCAAAACCTTTGTTAAAAAAATAATCTCTCGCT
Source organism: Candidatus Omnitrophota bacterium (assembly GCA_028716065.1). GTDB lineage: Bacteria > Omnitrophota > Gorgyraeia > 2-01-FULL-45-10 > 2-01-FULL-45-10 > JAQUQN01. Next base: position 22,065 of record JAQUQN010000005.1, on the reverse strand, counting down.
TCGGCTAAATCGTGCTTGAAACGGTCGTGCCGCCTACCTTCATGTTCATGGCACCTGTTAATGATCTCAAATCCTTTCGCGGTAAAATCACTCAAAATTATCTTTCCGGCGGGGCGTAAGAGACGGATTATCTCATTCAAGACCGATTGCGGTTTTTCAAGATGGTGAAAAACATTAATAGAGAATATAGTGTCAAAGCTATGGTCCGCAAAACTTGAATTCATCGCATCCTCTATTTTGAAAATGACCTGCTTTTCCAGGTTATGATATTCTAAATTTATCCTGGCTATATTTTGCTCTTCTTCCGATATATCTATGGTCGTAAAACTAAAACCCCGTCTTGCAAGGGCAATCGCGAAATGCCCCTTACCTGTTCCTATCTCCAGAATATTTCCTAAAATAGGCAGGGATTTATCGAGGATAAAATCCCTCTCCTTTTCCAGATCATAACCGAACCTTCGGTAAAAGTTTACCCGTTCCAGATATTTTTTATGGTTCTCAAGAACTTCGTTTTCCAAAATTGGATCCTTATTCTCTCACCATTTTAATTCCACATTTAGGACAATTCGTCAAGGAACAGGGTGTGCCTGCCTGATGAGAGACTTTTGTGCCGCAGGAAGGACAAACACAATTTCCTCCCGGCCCCGCGCCTGGTCTATTACCACCCATCCTTCCGCGCCCCATCCCTCTGCCTCCACCCCTTCCGGTTCCTGGCCCCAACCCCTGCGGACCTGTTCCGTCTCCAAATGGCATAATCCACCTCCTGCTATATATTTAGCTGTTCTTCCCCGGCATCCCGAACTTAGACCCCACATTCGGATTTTCTATAGGCTTTAAAGTCCCGCTCTTATACTTTTCGACGGCATCCCGAACCTTCCCCGAAAGGCCTATATATATCTTTATACCGCCGGCCGTTAAAGTCTGAAAGGCATTTGGGCCTACATTCCCCGTCAAAACGGCTTTTACGCTTTTGGACGCCATGAGCTGTCCTGATTGTATACCTGCCCCTCCGGAAAACTGCACGCTTTGATTCTCTATGGCTTCGAAATCAAGCGTATCCGTGTCGACTACTATAAAGAACTGGCATCTGCCGAAACGCGGATCAACCTGATCGTCAAGCGTCTTACCTTGAGAAGTAACGCATATCTTCATCTTAAACCTCCTAATACTCGCATTTATCCTGGTGGGGGTGATCACATTGATTCTTATCTAGGCCATACCCCTTACCGGCACCGGGATGACAAAGGCTTTCACCGCCCTCTAGTTTACCTTGCGCAAGCTTTTCAATAACCTCATTAATTTTGCCGCTTATACCCACTATCGCTTGAATACCGAATTCTTTAAAAAATCCTGTCGCCCTCATCCCCATTCCTCCGGTGACTATGCACTCTACGCCGCGCTCATGAAGAAACTGAGGAATGAAACCGGGCTCGTGACCAGGATTTTCCAGAGACTCTTTCTTAATTACCTTTCCGTCTTTTATGTCCACGATAGTAAAGGTCGGGCAACGTCCAAAATGGGCCGATACATTATCTCTATCTGTGGAAATAGCCACTCTCATCTTTTTTTCACCTCCTTAATGAGGCCATGACTTACGGAAGCGAAGCTGACGTAAGTCATATGGCCGAATTAACCCCGAAGCATATGCCAAAAATATCGAAGAGATTTTTGGTATGCTTATGCGAAGGATGACTTTTACCTCTACTCATCGGCCTTCTGGCCCTGTGCTTTTTCCAGGGCGGCGAGGCGCTCCTGGATCACCCCGAGCTCTTCCTTAAGCATATCGGCTTCTTCCTTTAAGGCTTGAGCCTCTTCTTCTTTAGAAAAAGCCGGCATGTGGCTCATACCGTAAGCAGGATAACCATAACCTGCTCTAGCCCATCCTGGGAGCCCTGTGGCATAATACATATTCCTGCGCCCCCTGCCTCCGCCCCTTCCGAAGAACCCACGGCCGAAAGTCCTTGGCCTTATACCGGCTGCGGGCGCGACACAAAAACCTCTACCGCCACCAGTCATCGGGCCCATACCCATTGGACCTGTTCCGTCAAAACCTGGCATCGTAATCACCTCCTTAATTTGCCCTCGCATCCTTCCGGCAAATTAACCCCGAAGCATATGCCAAAAATATCGAAGAGATTTTTGGTATGCTTATGCGAGGGGTTTCTTTGTTAATGAAAATCATTTCCATTTAAATTAAAAAATATACCCTATTTCTTTTTCTTACATCTGTCGCATAATCCATAAAATTGGATCAGGTGGTTCGTGATCGCGAAATTATACTTTTCGGAAAGCCCCTTTTCTGTCCTATGAAGGAGCTCTATTTCATCGTCTATGAAGTCGGTGTAGTCGACCACTCTTTTACAATTGGTACAGATCAAATGATGGTGATGGGTGCTCCTCTTCGACCCTTCCGCCAGTTCATAACGGGCCCTGCCATCACCAAAGTCAAACTTCAATACAAGGCCCAGATTGACAAGGATCTCAAGAGTCCTATATATGGTGGTAAGGCCTATAGCTGGATATACTGCGTGCACCTTCATGTATATATCCTCGGCGCTCAAATGCTTATCTGCCTTGGTAAGCACTTCCAGAATGGCTTCCCGTCCTACGGTTACCCTGTAACCGCATCCTCTGAACCTTCCGTGCCACCACGCCGGCCCTCGTCCGTTTCCTCTTGGCATATCAATTTCTCCTAAATGAAAATGGTTTCCACTATCAAATATACACCATTATCGGCCTTTTGTCAAGCCGTATTTGTAAATATTATTGCCTCTTCTGGGATGTTAAAAAATCCCAATTTTCACTGAAAATTGGGATTTTTTAACTGGTGAGCCGCCCGTGACTCGAACACGGCACACCCACATTAAAAGTGTGGTGCTCTACCAGATGAGCTAGCGGCCCGCC
>JAQUQN010000005.1:0-19061 GCA_028716065.1 Candidatus Omnitrophota bacterium | reverse complement strand
TCCTTCTCTTTCGCCGCGAGAAAGGTATCTATCTCTTTTATATACTTATCGGTCAGTTTCTGGATCTCGTCCTGAGCCTTGAATTTGTCATCTTCGGTGATGGCCTTGTCCTTTTCAAGCTTTCTCACATGTTCGATCGCGGAATGGCGGCCCGTCCTCAGGGAAACCCTTCCGTCCTCGGCTATTTTTTTCAGTATCTTGTCGAGTTCGCCGCGGCGCTCTTCCGTTAGGGGGGGCATGGATAACCTTATCACCTTGCCGTCGTTGGTAGGAGTTATACCTATGCCGGATTTCATTATGGCCTTCTCGATCTCACCAAGGGTATTCTTGTCCCAGGCCTGGACCACGATCAACCTCGCGTCCGGGGTTGAAATGGCGGCCATTTGTTTGAGCGGGGTCTCCGTCCCGTAATAATCCACCTTTATGCCTTCCACCAACGCGGAAGATGCCCTTCCCGTGCGGATGGTGGAGAACTCCCTGTGCGTCGCTTCAACCGTCTTCTTCATCTTTAATTCTGTATCGTGTATTATTTCCTTAGCTCCCATGGTTCCTCACCCCTTTACTATCGTTCCTATCTTTTCACCCAGGATCACCCTTTTTATATTGCCTTCTTTTTTAAGATTAAATACTATTATCGGCAGGTTATTGTCCATACAGAGGCTCGTGGCCGTCGCGTCCATGACCTTCAGTCCTTTCTTCAAGACGTCTATGTATTCAAGTTTATCATACTTGCGCGCGGACTTATTCTTGCTCGGGTCCGAGGAATAGACGCCGTCAACCTTGGTCGCCTTGAGGATCACCTCAGCTCCTATTTCGCTTGCGCGCAGCGCCGCCGTAGTATCCGTCGTAAAATATGGATTACCGGTGCCGCCCACGAATATGACGACCCTGCCCTTTTCGAGATGTCTTATGGCGCGGCGCCTTATATAGGGTTCGGCCAGTTCCTGCATCTGTATGGCGGTCTGGACCCTCGTGAATACCCCTACCTTCTCCAGCGCACCTTGTAGCGCAATACCGTTTATGACCGTCGCCAGCATGCCCATGTAGTCGGCACTGACCCTGTCGATACCTCTCTTCGTGCCCGATGAGCCGCGGAAGATGTTGCCGCCGCCGATGACAATGGCTATCTGGACATTCAGTTTTTTTATCTCTTTTATCTGCCGGGCAATCGAGGCGAGAACATCATAATCGATACCGTATCCGAGGCGGCCCTGGAGCGCTTCGCCGCTTATCTTGAGAACGACCTTTTTAAAAACCGCCTTACTCATAACTCCTAACTCCCAACTCCTAACTCTTCGCCTACCTGGAATCTCGTAAACCTTCGTATGATTATATTCTCACCGATCTTGGCTATCATCGATGTCAGAACGTCTTTGACCTTAAGATTCGTGTCTTTTATGAAAGGTTGTTCTAAAATACAGACCTCCTCATAAAACTTGGCTAGCTTTCCTTCTATTATCTTCTCCATGGCACCGGCAGGCTTTCCGGTTACCTGCGCCTTTATTATATCTTTTTCCTTATTTATGACATTCTCCGGCGTATCCTCTTTTCTTACATATAGAGGATTCGACGCCGCTATCTGCAGCGCGATATCCTTTACGAAAGTCTTAAAATCGTCGTTCCTCGCCACAAAATCCGTCTCGCAATTGACCTCCACCAGCACTCCTATCTTACCGCCCAGGTGAATGTAACTTTCGATCCTTCCTTCCTTGGCCTGACGGCTGCTTTTCTTGGAAGCCAGGGATACTCCCTGCTTTCTCAATATCTCTATTGCCTTATCTACGTCGCCGCCGGCTTCGCGAAGGGCCTTCTTGCAGTCCACGACACCTGCGTTCGTCTTCTCCCTCAACACCTTTATCGCATCTATCATATTATCCTCTCAATAGATATGTTAGCTCAAAATGCAAAGCGCAAAATTCAAAATTAAAGTTTGAATTTATTTGGTTTTCTTCTTCTTTTTTATGGGGATGTCTTTGGGCGCCTCTTCATCCTCTTTGAGCTTGAGGTCGCCTTCGACCATCTCCTCTATCTTCGTGTCGAGGACTTTTATGCCCTCACTTTCCTCTTCCTCTTCGGCTTCTTCCCTGGCCTTGGCCTCGCTGATCTTGAAGGCCTCGCGGCCCTCCATCACGGCATCCGCCATGAGGCTCGTCACGAATTTAACGGAGCGGATAGCGTCGTCGTTACCGGGTATCACATAATCGATGATGTCCGGGTCGCAGTTGGTATCGACCAGCGCCACCACGGGAATGCCCAGCTTCTTCGCTTCCTTTACCGCTATCTCCTCTTTTTTGGAATCTACTATGAATACCGCTTTCGGCGGCCTGGTGAGGGCCCTGACGCCTTCCAGGTTCTTGTTAAGTTTGAACATCTCCTTATTAAGCTGTGAGGCCTCTTTTTTCGACAGTTTATCGAACGTGCCGTCCTTCTTTATCCTCTCGAGCTCCTCCAGGCGTTTTATGCTCTTCTTCAGGGTCTGGAAGTTCGTCATCATCCCGCCCAGCCATCTCTGGTTGACGTAGAACATGCCGCACCTCAAGGCCTCCTCTTTTATTATGTCCTGGGCCTGTTTCTTGGTGCCTATGAAGAGTATGCTGCTGCCCTCGGATGCCAGACGCCTCAGGAACGCGACCGCTTTGGTCACGGCTTGCTCGGTTTTCTGAAGGTCTATGATGTAGACACCGTTCTTTTCGCCAAATATGTACTTTTTCATCTTCGGATTCCAGCGCTTCTTTTCGTGCCCGAAATGCACGCCTGCCTCAAGCAGGCTCTTTATCAATGTGGATTCTACCATAAATTGAAATTATCCTCCTTTGTGAATGTTCTATTATATCAATAAAACCGAAATTTTCAACTGATTTATAATGCCGGCCTTCAGACCCCAGATTGCCTCAATATTAACGGATAAGGCTGTCCTTAAACTGCATGTTGTAAAGGCGGTGGTACATCCCTTCTTTCTTTATCAGCTCATCATGAGGACCGGATTCTATTATGCATCCGGCATCCAGGACGTATATCCTATCGGCGTGTTTTATGGTGCTCAGACGATGCGCTATGACAAAGACGGTCCTGCCCTCCATCATGCGGTCGATGGCCTCCTGCACCAGGACCTCCGATTCGGTATCGAGCTGGGAAGTGGCTTCATCGAGTATCAATATGGGCGGGTCTTTAAAGACGGCCCTTGCTATGGCTAACCTCTGCTTCTCTCCTCCGGACAACCTGAAACCGCGCTCGCCGATTATAGTATCGTATCCTTGGGGCATCTTTTCTATGAAAGCATGGGCGTTGGCTATCCTGGCCGCTTTGATTATGCCTTCCATGTTCGCATTATTGGAACCGTAGGCGATGTTGGCGGCCACCGTATCATTGAAGAGTATCGTCTCCTGCGTGACGATGCCTATCTGGCCGCGCAGCGATTTAATGGTGCATTCGCGTATATCAAGCCCGTCTACCAGGACGGCCCCTTTGGTGACATCATAAAAACGCGGCACTAAATTTACCAGCGTGGTCTTCCCAACGCCGCTGGGGCCGACGAAGGCCGCTATATCGCCGACATTCACCTCAAGATTTATGCCGTTCAATATCTCCTTGTCCTCATATCCAAAATGGACGTCCTTGAAAATAACGGAATCTTTTATCTTGGGCATTATCACCGCTCCCGGCTTCTCCGCCACAGTGGGTTTGGCATCCAGAACATCGAATATCCTTGTCGCGGCCGCGAGCGCTTGCTGATTTATGCTGTAGACGTTGCTGAGGCGTTTTATAGGCCTCATGAGAGACAGGAGGCTCGCCAGAAACGTCATGAAGGCGCCGGCGGAGAGCTTTCCCGACAGTATCTCCTTGCCCGCTATCCACAATATGATCGCTATGCATAGCATGCCTACGATCTCGGTTATGGGACTGATCACGATCATCCGTTTCACCGACTTCATCGCGAGCCGGTAAAAATGCTGGTTCTGATTTTCGAATTTCTTTCCTTCGTAATCCTCCATCGAGAAGGCCTTCACTACACGAATGCCGGATATCGTCTCATGTAATGTAGTGGTCATGTCCGCCATCTTCTCCTGAGACTGCCTCGATATCGCCTTGAGGCGCTTCCCTATCCTGACGACCGGATATATGACCATCGGGAACAATACCACGCTGACGAATACCAGCCCCCACGATATAGAAAAGCATATCTTGACCGACAGAAGCACCGCTAAATAAATTATAAGCTGCGCCGGCTGGTATAAAAGGTCCGTGAGGCCCGTCGATATGGAGTCGCGGATTATGGCGGAATCGTACGTTATCCTGGACATGAGCTTGCCGGTGGGGTTCTTCGCGTAAAAATCCAGGGAGAAGGTAAGCAGTTTCTGGTAAATTATATTCTTCATGTCCCTTATGACGCGCTGTGAGACGTCGTTCATGAAATAATTCTGGCAAAATTCGAAGAAGTTCTTCAGGAACCACAGCGCCATCACCACTATTATCATCTTGTTCAACAGCTGCATCGGCGACATGGCGTTCACGGCATTTATGAGGTCCTGCAGGAACTGGGGAAGGACCACGCCCTGTGGTATGACTATATTTTTACCGGCTATTATATTGTCGACCAGCGGGATTATCATGCCTATTGATACACCACTGAAAGCGGAGGACGCGACCATGCAGACCCCGGCTATGGCAAGCACCCACGCATGCGGGAATACGAACCTTATCAACCTGCGATATTCACTCATGTCATCCTTTTATATATTGCGTCATATTATCATATATGCACCTTTTTGTCCACGCTTTTTCAAAGACAAAAATCTTGATATCGGTTTTAATAAGTGCTATAATCCGCCTTTATGGAGAAAATACGGGTAGGTGTTGTAGGGGTAGGCCATCTCGGATCGGTCCACGCCAAGGTATATTCAAAACTTGACAACGTAAAACTGGTCGGCGTCTGCGACTGCAATATCGAGAGGGCCCTCGAAATAGGTAAACGCTTCCGAACGAACAGCTATGTCGACTATGAAGAACTCTTCGGTAAGGTTGACGCGGCCAGCATAGTGGTCCCTACGAGCCTCCACTACAATGTCGCCAAGGATTTCCTGAACCACAACATACACGTCCTTGTCGAAAAACCGATAACCAAGACGCTTTCCGAGGCGGACGAACTGATAGAGATAGCCCAGAAGAAGGACCTTATCTTTCAGGTCGGCCACATAGAGCGCTTCAACTCCGCTATACTCGCCATAGAACCCTACCTGAAGAAACCCAAATTCGTGGAATGCCAGCGGCTCGGCCCATTTCACACCAGGGTCAAGGATGTTGGCGTCGTGCTGGACCTCATGATACACGATATAGACATAGTTCTAGGCCTGGTCAAAAAGGACGTGGTACACATCGAGGCTGTGGGCCTGAGCACGATATCCGACCATGAGGATGTCGCCAACGTACGACTGATATTCGAGGACCAGACCATAGCCGATATCACCGCCAGCCGCGTCACCAAGGACGTCGTCAGAAAAATACGCATATTTCAGGAAGAGTCTTACATATCGCTCGACTACCTGACACAGGAGACCGCCATATTCAGAAAAAAGAATGAAAAGATAACCAAGGAAAAGATCAAGATAAAGAAGAAAGAACCTTTAAAAAAAGAATTGAAATCCTTCATAGAGTGTGTCAGAACGGGCAGGAAACCCGTCGTCTCGGGCGTCGAAGGAAGACGGGCGCTGCAGGTAGCTCTCGAGATAGTGAACAAGATAAAAACCTCCAAAAATAGATGAGCCCCAAAAAGATCCTCATAGTATCGGGAGAGCCGTCGGGAGACCTCCACGCCGCCAATCTGGTAAAAGAACTTAAAGGGCTCGATCCGGACCTTGAATTTTTCGGCCTTGGCGGGACCCTATCCAAAGACGCAGGTGTTGATGTGATCTTCGATATTTCGGCGCTGGCGCTGGTGGGGGCAGTTGAGGTCGTAAAGAACATATCCACCGTGAATAAGGCCTATCGGACAGTCTTAGACCGCATAGATTCCACAAAACCGGACCTGGCCATCCTCGTCGATTATCCAGGCTTCAACCTGAAGCTTGCCAGGGAACTGAAAAAGCGGAATATTCGGATCGCGTATTATATCAGCCCGCAGATCTGGGCATGGGGCATGAGCCGGATAAAGACGATCAAGGAATGCGTCAGTAAGATGGTCGTATTCTTCAAATTCGAGGACGCCTTATATAAAAGACACGGCGTGGACAGCGTATTCGTTGGTCACCCGCTGTTGGATTCCGTAAAAGTCACTCTGCCAAAAAAAGAGACGCTGAAAAAATACGGTTTGGCCGAAGATAAAATTACGATAGCGCTCCTTCCGGGATCACGCAGGCTGGAGGTAGCCGGCCTTCTGGGCATAATGGTCTCTTCATGTAAAATAATAAAATGGGCGCTGGAGAGGACGCAGTTCATCGTGGCAAAGCACCCTGATCTGCCGATGGAGATTTACAAAAATATCATGGATAATTCGCGTCTTGACATCAGGATCGCCGACGGGGATACCCATAATATCCTGGCCGCTTCGGACTTCGCGATAGTGGCTTCCGGCACAGCCACGCTGGAAACGGCCATAATAGGCACGCCTTTCATAATAATATATAAAGCGAACTTTTTTTCTTACATTATTTATAAAGTGGTCGCCAGGATAAAATTTTTGGGCCTGGTGAACATAATAGCCGGTAGAGGCATAATACCGGAATTGCTGCAATATAACGCCAAACCCAGATTGATCGCTCAGACGGCTCTGACTATATTATCTGGTCCAGACAAACAAAATTCCATGCGAAAATCCCTGAAAGATGTCGCGGCTTCCCTGGGTTCACGCGGAGCGAGCGCCAGGGCCGCGGCAGCTATCCTTTCCCTCCTGCGGTAAATTTTCTCCCACTTTACACTTGACAATTGTAAAGTTGTGTGGTAAACTTGACAGGCGTCTATACTGAGACGGGAAAGGATAATCAAAATGGCTAAAGATTACGTAACCCCCACGGAACTGGCCAAGGTGCTCGGTATATCGAGACAGGCCGTCATCGACAGGATACGGAAAGGCGTGATAAACGCCGGCCGCGTAGGGCACCAGTATATTATCGACAGAAAGGAACTGGTAAATATAAAAATGAAAGATAAATCTAAAAAAGACGCTGCGCCCGCGAAGGCCACGGGCAGAAAGGCCGACAGGAACAAGATATTGAAGATAGTTTCCGACGGCAATATCAATACCATACAGCTCTGGTTTGTAGACATACTGGGTATACTGAAATGTGTCTCCATAACTCAGCGCGAGCTCGAGGAGGCGCTGGACCACGGAAAGGGTTTCGACGGTTCTTCGGTCACGGGATTCGCCGAGGCCCAGGAATCGGATATAATCGCCATGCCCGATCCGGCGACGTTCCAGATACTGCCGTGGGAACAAGCCGAGGACAAGCCCGTAGCCAGGTTATTCTGCGACATACTGAACCCGGACAGGACTCCATATGCCGGTGACAGCCGGTATGCATTGAAAAGGGCGCTGGAAAAGGCTAAAAAACTGGGCCTTACCTATTATGTCGGCCCGGAGCTGGAATATTTCTATTTCAAGTCCGACAAATCCACCGATATTCTAGACGAGGGGACATATTTTGAGCTGATACCCAGCGACATTGCCGATGTCCTCAGGAACAAGACGATCGACCTTCTGGAGGAGATGGGCATAGCGATGGAGGCAAGCCACCATGAGGTAGCGCCTTCGCAGCACGAGATAGACTTAAAGTATAACGAGGCCCTCACGACGGCGGATAATATCATCACGAGCAGGTATTGTATAAAAGAAGTTGCAAAGGCCAACGGCGTCTACGCTACCTTCATGCCGAAACCGTTATTCGGCGTGAATGGAAGCGGCATGCACGTTCACCAGTCACTATTCAGAGGCAAGTCCAACGCCTTCTACGATAAGAATGACAAACACCATCTGTCGACAATAGCAAAACAGTTCATCGCCGGGCAGCTGCGCCACTCCCGCGAGATAAGCTCACTGACGGCCCAATGGGTAAACTCTTATAAAAGGCTGGTAGCCGGTTACGAGGCGCCGGTCTACGCTTCATGGGCGCAGAGGAACAGGACCGCCCTGATAAGAGTACCTTTGTACAGGCCCGGGAACGAGAAGGCGACACGGGCGGAACTCCGTTGTCCGGACCCGGCCTGTAACCCATACCTCGCCTTTACTGCGATGCTGTCGGCAGGTCTTGAAGGCATAGAGAAAAAGTATAAAGCACCCGAGCCGGTCGAGCCAAATATCTATAAGATGGAGATGTCCGAGAGAGAGACCCGAGGCCTTGTATCGCTTCCGGGAAACTTATTCGAGGCGATCTCTGAAACAGAGAAAAGCCGGCTGGTAAAAGAGGCCCTGGGCGAGCATATATTCACTAGGTTTCTGATAAATAAGAAGAAGGAATGGGAAGAATACAGGATCCAGATCACAGCTCATGAAATAAAAAAGTATCTGCCTATTCTTTAAATCGGGGATTATACCACTACGAGTGAAATGCCATTATCGTCGGCGAGTTTTACCGCTTCGGCCTTGTCGACGAGAAGCATCCTGCCCGCCTCGAGCGCGAGGACCTGCCCTTTGGCCTCTATGAGGGCCTTTACCGTATCGGTACCCACGACCGGGACGTCAAACCGCATATCCTGATCGGGTCTTGAGACCTTGACAACGACAAAGTCTCCTCCGGTAAGAAGGCCGGCCCTCTTTATCGTCTCATCCGTACCCTCTATCCCCTCCACGGCTATTACCGTCCTATTTTTCACCGCAACGGTCTGCCCTATATCAAGGCGGGATAGCTCTTTGGTCACCTCTTTCCCGTAATCCACGTCCCTTTGTTCATCATCGCTCAAGCCCTTTTTGGTAAGAGTGCCTTTTTGGGGAATGAGCTCCTTCAGATACGTGGTAGAATCCAGGATCTTTACGCCCAAAGAGTTAAACACCTTCGCGGCTTCATTAAAGATAGAGTAATCCTTTTTGTCCCTTCCGATATTTTCGAATATTTTTTTTGAGACGTCGTCCAGCTTCTTGTCACCTTTCAGGACAAGGCTCTTCTCGATCTTACCCAGCATTATTATTTTCTTTATCCTCTCGGTCACTAACAAGAGGAGACCTTTCTTCAGATCCCCCCACTCCAGCCAGTGTATCTTATCCACGTGCTTGGCCAGGTCTTCCCGTGTAACACCTTTGAGGGCGAAGGCGATTACAACATCGCCGTTGGCTCTGGCCTTCTTCGAGAAAATCATCGGTAATTCGCCGTATCCGGCTATGAGCCCTATCCGTTCCATCTTATTCTTTCGCCTCCGGCGGCGTTATAAAAGCGAACATGAGGTCCGCTTCGGTAACGACCTCTCCGTCTACCTTGGCTTCCGCGTGCACCTGCCAGCAACTCAATTTAGTCTTCACTATATCCACGTCTATGACCAGCTGGTCGCCCGGGACGACTGGTTTACGGAATTTTGCCTTATTTATCGTGAGGAAGTAGGCAAGTTTACCCAGATTATCCTTGACGTTCAAGGCGGCTACGCCTCCCACCTGCGCCATCGCTTCTATTATCAGGACGCCCGGCATGACCGGATGGTTCGGAAAATGGCCCTGAAAGAACGGCTCATTTATGGTGACGTTCTTTATGCCAGTGGCTCTCTTCTCGTCGATATTCACTATCTTGTCTACCAGCAAGAAAGGATACCTGTGAGGCAGTATCTTCTGTATCATGTTAATATCCAATGGCTTCCCCAGTATGTCTTGCGTCTCTTTTCCCATCTCTATATCTCCTTTAGTTTCCTGACCAGCTCCATGTTCAGCTTATGTCCGCTCTTCATGGCTACGACATGGCCGTGCATCCGCTTTCCCAAAATATACAGATCTCCCATCAGGTCGAGCACCTTGTGCCTCACTGGCTCATTGGTAAACCGCAATCTGTTCTTTAAGGGGCCTTTCCTTCCCATGACAAGCGTGTTTTTATAATTAGCTCCCTTGCCAAGTCCGGACGCCAAAAGCACGAGCGCCTCGGTCTTACGGCAGAACGTCCTGGCCGGAGCGATCTCGCGCTCAAAACTATCTTCTTCGACGACCATATCAAAAAACTGGACCCCTATCGCTGAGCCATCGTACGCGAGCGTATATGATATCCGGAACCTGTCATCCGGAAAGACGGCTATGAATCCCTTTTCGTCTTCGTGCCATACGGCTCTATCCACCTTCAAGATATTTTTGGGCGCGTCCTGCTCCACAATGCCGGCCTTCTTCAAGAGAGAGACATAATCTTTAGCGCTTCCGTCCAACCCCGGCAATTCTTCCCCGTCGAGCTCTGCTATGATATTGTCTATTCCCAACCCTGAAAATGCCGCAAGGAGGTGCTCGGTGGTCTGTATCTGAAGCGGTCCTGTTCCGAGAGTCGTGCGCCGCTCTTTCAGGGAACCGGCATCCAGCTTCAGCGACCCAACGCTCAGAAGCGGCTTGTTTGGAAGGTCTACCCTTATAAAATTTATCCCGCTATCAGCAGGAGACCCTTTAAGGGTAAGTTTTACCTTTTTTCCGGTCTGAAGGCCTATGCCCTCCACGGCTACTTCTTTTTTTATTGTTCTCTGTTTTATCATGTCCAATCAAAAGGGGCAAGTAAGCAAGGGTTGATCATACCCATGCCCCCTGCCCCTATTTTTTGCACCAAGATTATTTATTAAGCTTCTTCAATACGTCGTTGGTCACATCCAGGTCTTCTTTACCATACAAGAGCATCCGCGAATTCAAAACCATGTCATAGCCATTCTCTTTGGAGTAGTCGGATACCACTTTTTCTATATCCTTAAGGATACCGCCGAGCATGTCGTTCCTCTCCTTCATCAGCTCTTCCCTGGTCTTCCTGTCGAAATCCTGGAGCTTGGTTATCCTGTCGTCGATCGCTGTCTGTTTCTCTGCCTTGGCCTTCTCGGACAGGAATGCCTGCTCGTCTTTCATCTTCCTTACTTCGTCTACCAGCTTCTTCCTCTCTTCTTCCTTGACCTTACCTTTATCGGCCAGGGACTTTTCAGCCTCCTTGGTCTTTTTATACTCATCAAACACTTTCGCAAGGTCCACATAGGCCATCTTATATTCTTTGGCCTGGCTGATCCCCGGTAACGCCACCATCAAAGATGTCAGCGTGAAGATAGCAGTCACCGCCAAAACTATTCTCTTCATGTTGCTCTCCTTTCTTATTTTTTAAATTTAAAAATTACCTCTTCTAAAATCCCCTGCTTATGCTGAAATAGAACTGCCCTTCCTTCTTGTCATCATGATTTCTGACGAGCGGATAACCATAATCCAGCTTGAACGGCCCGAGCGGCGTCTTGACCCTTATGCCCACTCCGACGCCGTATTTATAACCTGCCCCTACCATGAAATCCTCTCTCTTCCTCCATACATTACCTATATCATAGAACACGGCCCCTTTTAACATCTTTTCATAAATGGGAAATGTCACTTCGGCATTTCCCAAGAGGATGCTTTCGCCACCGATCGGGTCGTTGGACCCAGGGTCTCTTGGACCGACGCCTCTTTCTTTATAACCCCTTATGGTATTGGCGCCGCCTGCGAAGAACCTCTCATATATGGGGACCTCGTCGGATTTTCCGTACGGGCCGGCTATGCCCATCCGGCCTTTCAGCTCCAAGACGAATTTTTCAAAGAAGGTATGGTAATAACTCGCGGTGCCGGTGCCCTTCAGAAAATTCTTGTTCCCGCCGATGAACCCGCCGGCATTTTCTATCGAAGCGTTGAGGATCACGCCCCTCGAGGGATTGTAAATATTGTCCCTCGTATCATACGTACCCTGCAATAAGATGCTGGATATCGTGTTCGTACCCACTTCGTTCTTCAGGTCCTGGGAAGCGTTGTCAACTACGCTGTCTATCTCGACTTCTTCCAGCCTGTACATCAGATCCGCGCGCAGGTTATCCGTTATCTCTTTTCCGAACCTCACGTCGCCGCCTGTCCTTTTTTCATCGTAGGGCCAGCCTATATCCTCCCTTTTCTTGTGGGTAGTGCGGTAGAGATCAAAGCCGAATGATAAAGGATAGCCGAATATCCATGGCTCGGTCCAACTTATATTATAGTTCTGCCTTACCATGCCGAGCTCGGCCCTTATTACGAGATCCTGGCCGGCTCCCTGGAAGGAAGGGAAATTGAGTATATCAAAATTCTTCTGTTCCACCTCGACGAAACCGACCAAAAAGTCTATTGAGCTATACCCGCCGCCGAACGAGAACTGGCCGGTCTTCGCCTCCTTCACGTTCACGACGAGATTTTGGACGTTCGGGTTGGATGTAGGCTCGGTGTCGAAGCTTATATCTTCGAATAGCCCCAGATTATAAAGCCTCTCTTTCGAACGCGTTATCTTGCTGCCGTCGAATTTCTGGCCGGGATATATCCTCAGCTCCCTCCTCACTACCACGTCCTTGGTCTTGAGATTGCCCTTGATCTCGACCTTGCCCACATATACGGGATCTCCGGCCTCTATACTATAAAGGATGTCTATCCTATCCGTCTGGGGATTGAGCGCGCGGCCGACATCCACCGCCACGTTCATGTATCCGTAATTATAATAGAGCTGCCTGATGGCGATGGCGTCCCCGCGCAGCGTCCTGTTGGAGAAAGGCTTGCCCGACTTGAGGCGCATCTCTTTCCGCACATCTTTCTCGGGAAGCACGAGATTGCCCTTGACTGTAATGTCTCCTACGAGGTATTGCTTGCCTTCGTGCACCTCAAACGTTATATATAACAGCTTGCCATCTTCGGAATAATCCATCTTCGGCGCGACTTCCGCGTCCAGGTACCCCATGTCGTCATACATCGCCTTTATCCTGTCGAGGTCCTCCTGAAAAACATCCTCCTTGAAAATACCGGGATTGAAGAGCCAGGCCGGTTTTGTTCCGAGCACCTTTATGATCTTATTGGTGCGGATCGCCTTATTGCCCACGACGGTAACCTTCGCCACTTTTACACGGTTCTTCTCGTCTACCGTGATGGTTATAGTCGACTTGTTCAACTCTTTATCGACATCGATCTCGTATTTGACATCCACCAGAGGGTAGCCCTTCTTCACGTAGAACGACTTTATCTCCGCTATATCCTGGGCCAGCAATGAAAGGTTCAACATCTCGTTCGGCTTCGACTTCATCATCGCCTTGAGTTTCGTGGACCTGAACGCCTTGTTACCCTTAAAGACTATGTCTTCTATGACGGACTTTTCTTCCACGATGAACGTGACCTTTACTCCGTCTTCGTAATCCGTGACATCTATGGAGACGTTGCTGAAATATTCGGTGGCATACAGCCGTTTCAGGTCGTCGTTCAATACTTCCTGGCTGAATTTATCCCCGGCCTTCGTCTTCATCTTCGTGAGAATGGTCTCGGAACTTACGGCCCTGTTATTCTTGACCTCTATGGCTTTGATGATCTCGCCTTCCCTGTCAGCGCCCTGGCAATAGAGATCTACCGGCACCAGAGAAAATAAGAAAGCGAAAATACATAAAATCGAAACCGGTTTAAAAATTTTTATCATACACTCTCCATGTCCATATCCACACTCACAAACTCTTCGCTCCTGGTAGCAGACAGATTCTCGAATCTCATGTATTCGCTTATGAAGGTCAGGTTCAGGCTTCCTACGGGACCGTTCCTCTGCTTCGCTATTATCAGTTCAGCCAGCCCTTTATTCTCCTCGGTAGGATTATAGTATTCTTCGCGTAAAAGCAGTAATACCAGGTCCGCGTCCTGCTCTATCGCCCCGGATTCTCTTAAATCCGACAGCTGGGGCCTGTGGTCCGATCTCTGTTCGACGGCGCGCGAAAGCTGGCTGATGGCTATCAGGGGGACGTTCAGCTCTCTGGCCAGCGCCTTCAAGGAACGCGATATCTCCGATATCTCCTGCTGCCTTGAATCGGCCTTCGCGGGCCCCTGCATGAGCTGAAGATAGTCGAGCACTATGAGCTGTATATCATGCTGCGCCTTCAGGCGTCTTGCCTTGGCGCGCAACTCCATGACCGTTATACCCGGAGTGTCATCTATGTAGATCGGCGCTTCCGAAAGTTTGCCCGCCGCCGTCACGAGTCTCGGCCAATCCGCCTGTGAAAGGAATCCGGTCCTGACCTTATGCGCATCGACCTTGGCGTGGGAACACAACAATCTCTGCACCAGCTGTTCTTTGGACATTTCGAGGCTGAAAAAGGCCACGGGCACTTTATCTATAACGCCGGCATGTTCGGCTATGCAGGCCGCCAATGCGCTCTTACCCATCGATGGCCGGCCGGCGACCACTATCAAGTCCGACTTCTGCAGGCCCGCCGTCCTCATATCGAGGTCCCTGAAACCTGTGGCGATACCCGTGATATGTTCCTTGCGCTGGTAAAGATTATCGATGGTCTCTATGGAATTCTTGATAACATCGCGCAGGGCCACGACACGCGATTCCACCTTTCTGGATGCTATATCGAATATTATCTTCTCGGCCTTATCGATGAGTATATCTACATCCTGGGTGGTATCATAACATTCGGAGACTATCCGGGTGGACGCGTTGATGAGGCTCCTCAATGCCGCCTTCTCTTTCACTATCTTGGCGTAATGGACTATGTTGGCGGCTGTGGGGACGTTTGAGGAGAGGGCCGTTATGTAAGCGGGCCCTCCCACGTCGTCGATAGAAGCGGCCTTTTTAAGTTCTTCTATGATGGTTATGAGGTCTACCGCTTTATTCTCATTATAGAGTTTTATTATGGAAGAGAATATTCTTTTGTGGGCATCCTTATAGAAATAAGAGTCTTCCAATAACTCGATGGCCTGGGATATCGCTTCGCGGTCCAACAGCATGGAACCCAGGACCGCCATCTCGGCTTCCATGCTCTGCGGCGGAATCTTTTCTATTATCTCCTGTGCCATAATAGGTTTTGAGTTAGGAGTTTGGAGTTATGAGACCTATTCTTTAACTACCCAGATCCTGGCGCTCGTCTTTACTTCCGGGTGGACCTTCACGGTGACCTGATAGACGCCGAGTTTCTTTATGGGCTCATCCATAATAATATCTCTCTTATCTATATTTATGCTTTCAGCTTTCAGGGCATCCGATATCATGTCTGCCGTTATCGAACCGAACAATTTTTCTTCCTCGCCCGCCTTGGCGTTTATGGTGATCGATAATGCCGCTATTTTATCCGCGAGCGCCCTGGCTTCGGCGAGAATCTTGGCTTCTTCCTGAGCCTGTTTTTTCTTGAGGCTCTCCAGGAACTTCATGTTACCCGCCGTGGCCTCCTTGGCCTTATTATTAGGAAGGAGGTAATTGCGCGCGTAACCTTCTTTTACCGCGACGACATCGCCTATCTTACCTAATCTATCTATATTTTCGAGCAATATGACTTTCATGCTATCACTCCGCTACGAACGGCAACAGAGCCGCCACGCGGGCCCTCTTTATGGCCTTGGCCAGCTGGCGCTGGTGCCTGGCGCAATTACCCGTTATCCGGGAGGGCATGATCTTTCCTCTCTCGGTGATCAGTTTCTGAAATTTCTGGTAATCCAGGTATCCTATCTCTTGCACCTTGTCGAGGCAGAACCTGCATGGCCTCTTTTTGAATACCTTTTTCTTTTTTAAAGGGTCTCTCTTCTTTCTCTTCCTCTCTATCCTTGGCATGTCTGGCTCCTAAAATGGAACTTCTTCGTTTTTGTTGTCGCTACCCGTCTTTTCGGGTTTTGCGCTATCATCGGCTAAGGGCCCCTGATCGTTAAGATTGATCGTCTCCAGGGCCTCTCCCGGCGCCGCTTGCTTACCGGAGCTTCCCTTGCCTTTATCGCCGAATCTCAGGAACTGCACATTATCCGCTATTACTTCTATCGTAGAACGCTTCTGGCCGTCCTGTGATTCCCAGTTCCGTGATTGCAGCCTTCCCTCTACGAATACGGGGCTTCCTTTCGACAGATATTCGCCGCACACTTCCGCCCTGCGCCCCCATACCACCACCCTGATAAAAGAGGTCTCTTCTTTATTTTCACCTGCCTGGCTCTTATATACCCTGTTTACCGCTATGGTGAAGGTGGCCACGGCCGTTCCGCTGGGAACATACCGTAATTCGGGGTCACGGGTCAGATTTCCTATTAAAAATACTTTGTTAAGATTTGCCATTATATACCTTCTGAGTCTATTTTTTTGAGATCAAGGTCCTGAGTATGTCGCCGTTAAGCTTGCAGGCGGTCTCCAATTTGGATATCGAATCAGGAGATACGGCGAATTCCAGTTTATAATAGTATCCTTCTTTGAACTTTTTTACCGGATACGCAAGCTGCTTCTTGCCCCAGATATCTTCTTTCTCCACCGTGCCGTTGTTCTTGGCTATGTTATCGGTGATCATCTTGAATACCTTTTTGATATCCTCTTCCTTCAGATCCGGCTTTACTATAAAAAGGCCTTCATAATTATTCATGCGAAACTCCTATTAAGTTTTATTGTAGGCATATTACCATATTATATTATACAAGGCAACGATTATTTATCCGCCTTCAAGACGTGCCGGCCTTCCTTTTATTAAAGGTGCTCATGGCCTTATCGATACCCTCCTCCAGCCAGGCCGATAGGGCCTCCTTGGCTAAAGATACGGCGTGAGCGGCATTCTTCGACTGGCTTCTCTTGAACGGGGAAAGAACGTAGTGGGTAATATCTCCCTTGTGGACCTCCGTGGCGATACCTATCCTTAATCTCGCGAAATCATCGTTGCCGAGGGCATTTATGATCGAGCGCAATCCCTTGTGGCCGCCCGCCGAACCCTCTCTTCTCATCCTTATCCTGCCCAGCTTCATGTTGATATCATCGCAAACAACTATCATATGCTCGATGGGTACATTCATTTCATCCATGACTTCCGCAACGGCCTCGCCGGAAAGGTTCATGTACGTCTGGGGGAGGACCAAAAACACTTCCTCTCCCTCTATCTCGCCTTCTCCCACCAAAGAGTTATGGGCCTTCTTATTTATCTTTATGCCGTTATCTCCCGCCAGCTCCCTGACCACGTTAAAACCTATGTTATGTTTCGTGGCCCTGTACTTTAACCCGGGATTGCCCAGGCCTACTATTAGTTTCATTACTTCTGCTTTTCTTCCTTTTTGGGTTCCTTGGCCGGTTCTTTCGCGGCCTCTTTAGGGGCCTCTTCGCCTTCGGCTTCGGCTTCCTTCTTCTTCCTGATCAACTCGGGCTCTAGAGGGGCTTCTTCCACTGCCTCAGCGGCAGGGACTTCGACCTTTGGCGGCTTCACTATCATCGCTATGAGCTCCGGATCGTTCAATATCTTGACGCCCACAGGAGGAACGATATCCTTCACGTGTATGGCATCGCCGATCTTCATCTCGGAGACCTCGACCTCGATCTTTTCCGGGATATTGGTGGGAAGACACTCTACGTGCAGTTCCCACATGACGTGTTCGAGCGTTCCGCCGTCGGTCTTGACTCCCACCGGCTCGCCGTGAGACGCCAGCGGCACATCTATCTTCAGGGCCTCGGTAAGAGAGATCTCGTTAAAATCTACGTGCAGGATACCGTCTTTAATGGGTTCTCGTTGTATCTCCTTTATCACCACGGTCCTGTCCTTTTCCTTGTCTTCTCCGGACACTTTAAGGGTGATGATGACGTTGGCTCCGGCCTTCGTATGCAATACATCCCTTAAGCTTTCCCTCAAAAGCTGCAGTTTAACGGCATCCTTCCCTTCTTTATATACTATTCCCGGGATGATACCCTTTTTTCTGAGGTCTTTCGCGGTCTTCTTTCCCGCCTCTTTTCTGACTTCCGCTTTCAATATAACCTTTTCCATAGGATTCTTACTCCTTTTTAGTCACTGTATAATTAACTAAATAGAACACTTATCGATTCTTCGTCGTGGATGCGTTTTATCGCCTCGCCCAGAAGCGGCGCCACGGAAAGGACCTGTATCTTGTCGAACTTCTTGTCTTTCGGTAGCGGAATAGTATCCGTAACTATCAGCTTCTTTAATCTGGAGCTCTTTATCCTCTCTATGGCCGGGCCGCATAGAACAGCGTGTGTTATGGTCGAGTATATATCCACAGCGCCGGCTTTCTTTATGGCCTCAGCGGCCTCGACCAGCGAACCGGCCGTAGCTACCATGTCGTCCACCAGAACGGCGTGCTTGCCTTTCACATCACCCATTATGTGCATGACCTCCGCCTTCTTGTCATCCACACGCCTCTTATCCACTATCGCCAGTCCGCAGCCAAGCCTCTTGGCATATGACCTCGCCGTCTTTATGCCTCCCACGTCCGGTGTCACGATGACAAGGTTCTTGTCGAGCTTGAGTTTCTTTATATAGTCTATGAATATATTGGCCGCGAAAAGATGGTCCAGGGGTATATCAAAAAAACCCTGGATCTGCCCTGCGTGAAGGTCTATGGTAAGGACCCTGTCGGCGCCTGCTGTCGTAAGGAGGTTGGCGACCAGTTTGGCCGTTATCGGGACCCTGGGCTGGTCCTTCCTGTCCTGCCTGGCGTATCCGAAATACGGCAGGACCGCCGTCAGGCGCTGGGCCGACGCGCGCTTGAGCGCGTCTATCATGATGAGAAGCTCCATGAGGTTATCGTTAGAAGGGGATGAAGTGGGTTGTATCACGAAGACATCGTGGCCCCTCACATTCTCGTTGATCTTGACGCGTATCTCTCCGTCGGAAAACCTGTCGATGGACGCGTTGCTCAATTTCACTTTCAGGAATTTGCAGATATCTTCCGCCAACTTCCGGTTGGAATTTCCGCTGAATATCAAGAGCCCGTTCTTCATCTTCTCACTCCCTCTTTTTTTTCTTCAATACCCTGGCCGGCACACCGACTACGGTCGCGCCCTTCGGAACATCGTGATCCTTCAGCACCACGCTTCCGGCTCCGACCGTGGCGAGGGCGCCGACCTTTACCGGCGCGTCAAAGATCGCGCCGACGCCTATAAAGGCGCCGTCTTCTATTACGGTCTTTGACTTTTTCTTTCCGTCGTAATTGGCGGTGATGGTCC
>JAQUQN010000004.1 GCA_028716065.1 Candidatus Omnitrophota bacterium | reverse complement strand
AACTTCGGCTTCCAACCGATATCTATTCTTAACCTGCATACAAAGAAACTAGAACCCTTTGAAAACGATTATAGATAGTGTAACCTATGTCTCCGGTTTAAAGTGTAACCCATGTTCCAGTTGCACAAGGATTGCATGATAGTAAGCCCGCGCCCCAGCTTTAGATAGTCCTGTTGTAGGCAATCCTGGCGGACATACAGACACCAATTAGCTATATACTCGTCTATTGTGAACCCCACGCGGAGCGCGGAGCACAAAAGGCGAGGGAGTGGCAGGACCCTAAAAAATTTATTAAAAGATAATACGTGGATTCTTTGAAGATATAGAGGATTTTACTTCTTGACCACCTGGAAGGTATAGAAGCTTCTTCTGCTCTTGCCCTGCGTGTCGTATACCTGCCTCAATGACCACGTATATGCCTGGCCGTCTTTGAAGAGTCCGGCATCCAGGGATATGACAGCAGTGTCGGGATCGACGCGCTTCTTGAAGACCAGGCCCGCCTCGAGCATCTGTTCGCCTTGATAGAGCCTGAAGTCATAATATTTCCTCTTTGAACGGTCACCCTCATGTGGGCTCCATTCAAATTTGAGCTGGCTCTTACCGCTAAGATCGACCAATTCCGTGGTCGGCTGTATCAATCTGGGTTCCGGAATGTAATATGATCCGTGCACCGGGCCGCACCTTGCGCCAAGGTCCTGAGAAATAGCGGCCATGGAGGCGCATAATATCATTACAAAAAATACCGCTTTCATGCTTGCCTTCATGCTCTCCTCCTCTCCGTATGATTAAGCTACCTCTATCTCCTTCGAATTTTGCCAGAGGCCGTGAATGTTACAATAGGATACGGCGTATATCGTGCCGCTCTTTTCCGACTTGAAATTCAAAACTGCTTCTGGATGCGTGCATATCGTGCTCGTATCAGGCCCCTGAGGAGATTCGCCGTGGGCCGTAAACTCGACCTTTCCTATCTGGCAAGGAAACTTCTCGCCCCTGGGATGAAAATAAACACTTATCCATCTGATATGATGTTCTGTCTTATTGGGATGGGGTATCTCTTTACCCACCGTGACCGTTATCTTCAGCATCTCACCCTTCTTCGCCTTATCGGAAGTTTCGATCACCGGAACATGCTTTTCCTGTTTCCAATCCGCGCTCTGGACTATATCTTTTATCTCTCCCATACAAACCTTCCTTTCTTAATGTTCATGCCGCCGTTACAACACTATCTCTTCTTCCATGCTGAAGTTATCCTGAAAGGCCGGGTCCGCGGTGAGTTCCGGGACTTTGAACTGGCTGTCATGCGCGCCTTCCTGCAGGCGTCTCGTCCTGTACTTTTCAAATTCCCCCTTCCTGACCACTCTCAACACTGGCGGATCCAGGAGCTGCGCGTTCCTTACATAATCATATTCCCTGTCCTGCCGGCGCAATTCCTCCTCCATCGACTTCAGAAAATCCCTCTTAACATCCCGGGAAAGGCCGGTACCGGAGAATTCCACCAGAAACGCGTAATGCGAAGCGTCTCCGCCGATAGCCACCGCGCAGAAAAATTCGACCGGCAACTTCGTCCTGTTCAATACGCGGTTCAGCGCTTCGTCCACGTGCGACTCATAAAGTTTCTCTCCCGCAAGCGAGGCGGCGCCCCGTCCCTTCTGAACAAATTCGATAACGGGGGTCTTATTGAAAAACGCGTTCACGTGTATAATATCATCTATATTATATCTGTACAAGCCGCCCGCGGTCGTCACCACTATGAAATAATCCCTGCCCTTTTCCAGCTCGTCGCACAGAAGAAGGCGTTTGTCCTTTCTGCCCATATCCTCCTTCGGGATGAACTCATAAAAATTAGTCTGTATGGCCAGTACGCCCCCCGCCCCTTCATCGCTGACAGGTATGGAGCTGCGCGCCTCCGTTGCCACGTAACCTATATCCCTCACCGAGACTTTGCCGAAATAGGAAGGCAGCTCCTTTAGATAGACTTTCATGGTACCGCCCTTCCAGCATTCTATGACATCAAGGTCCGGCCAGAAATATTTAGGCAACAGTTCTTTCTTTTTATCGAGTATATCCCTTAATTCAGAGGCCCTTTCGGGATCGGGCTTCAAATGCTTCTCTATCTTTTTACGGATATCATCGGGAACGCTAATATCCGTGCTCAGTTTGCCGTTTTTAATATCCTCTATTATCCTATCCTGCCACTGGCCTATCTTCCTGCACAAGAGTATTATCGTGTTCGGGTTCAATGTGGCTATGGTAGTGACATTCTCGGCTATCGAGATCCTGAGTATACAATAATATCTTGCGTCAAAATCCGGTATCTCGAGCACTTCATAGGGCAGGACATACATCGATCTTATCAAGGGGTTCAGGCCCTTATAACCATGTCCGCTCTCTGCGCCGTACGGTACTCCCGAGGCCGTATATCCCTCTACCTCCGAACTCATTATTGCCAGGATCTTTCCTTTAAAGATATCCGGATGGTCGCGCGCTATGTAATACCCCCAGATATCGGTCAATTCCTCTTTTTTAGCGTTAGAATATACGGTGGAGGGTATGTATTTCGGCGCGTTCGTCGTGCCGCTCGTCGCGCCGAAAAACACGGGCTTGTCCACCATGAGAATATTTTCTTCGCCCTTCGCTATTCTTTCGAGATAGGGCCGCATCGACTCGCAATCGCTTAAAGGCACCGCTTTTCTATATCCCTCTATCGACCGGATATCCGAAAATCCGTATTTAAGGCCATATTCCGTCTTTCTGTTCCGCGCAAGGTACTCCAGGAGGATCTTGCGCTGCGCCTCGAGGGGATCCTTCGTCGCATCTTCGAAGGCCTTAGCCTTCGGGGCCAGAAATTTCACGGCGAATTTTACAATTTCGTTCTTCATCATATCGATATCCCTGACGTGGCTCATCCAAGACGGCTCTTGAAACGGGAGGCGCTCAACGTAATGATAATTGCGCCCATCAACAGAAGCACCGTAAGTTCCGGCCATAGTATGGCTACGCCGACTCCTTTTAAAAAGATACTTCTCAGTATTACAAGATAATATCTCAAAGGGTTAAAAAAGGTTATGTACTGTATGACCCGCGGCATGTTCGCTATCGGATACGCGAATCCGGAAAGAAGCACCGCTGGAAAATAGAAAAGAAATACCGACATGAGGGCTTCCTGTTGTGTAGAGGATAAGGTCGAGATGAAAAGCCCTATGCCTAAAGTGGTAAGAAGATATATGACGGTACTGCCGAAAAGTAGAATTAAACTGCCCCTTATCGGTATCTTGAACCATAAGACGCCCACCGTGGTCACGACCACAACCTGTATTATCGCTATTATGCCGAATGGAACGATCTTGCCGGCAATGAGCTCGATCGGCTTTATTGGGCTCACTATCAATTGCTCCATCGTGCCTATCTCCTTTTCCCTCACGATGGCCATCGATGTCAATAGAAGCGACATTATGCTCACTATGAGCGCTATGACGCCCGGCAGATAATAATTTTTTGACTCGAGATTCTCGTTGAACCATCTGCGGTCCCGCAGGTCCACGCTCGGGAAGAGGTTCTTTTTTGTCAGGAAAATATTCGCCCTCTCTTTCAGCACCTCATAATTATACTTGGCAATGATCTGGGCGCCGTAACTGAGGATTATCTGGGCGGCATTCGAATCGGTGCCGTCCACTATGACCTGCATCTGGGCGCTTCCATTTCCGGTGAGGTCCCTGGCGAAACCGCGGTTGAACTTGATGACGGCGTTCACTTCGGACCTATTGATGACGTCTATCATCTCCTGTTCATTAGATATGTAACGCTTTGCAATGAAATATTTCGAATAGGTAAAGGCCCTTATGACATCGCGGCTTTGCTTCGTCTTGTCGAGGTCATAAATTCCTGTAGGGATATTGGTTATGTCCATGGTGGCCGCATAACCGAATATCAGGACCTGAATGAGAGGAGAGATGAATATGATTATCTTCATCCTGGGATCCCTCAGGACCTGGAGAAATTCCTTCACGATGACCGCAATGATCCGTTCAAACATGTTTTATACCGTTATCTTCTTCTTGAAACGCCTGGTAGCGAGCGCCGTCGTGATCAACGCGAAGACGATCAGGCACAGTGTCTCATCATACAGGACCCTCACCCCGACGCCCTTCAGATAGATACCCCTTAATATTACTATGAAATATCTCGCCGGTATGAGATAGGTTATATCCTGGACCCATTGCGGCATGTTAAATATCTCATAAGTAAATCCGGACAATAAAAATGTCGGCAAAAACGACGTGAGGATGGCCATCTGGCTCGCCATGAGCTGGCTTTTAGATACGATCGATATGAATATACCGAGCATGAGGGACCCCGTGAGAAATATGCTGGACAAGACCACCAGGAGGACGATACTTCCCCGAAACGGCACACCGAACACGAACTTACCCATGAGGACCGCTATAGCCAGATCGATCATGCCTATGACGAAATAAGGTCCGAACTTCCCTATTATAAGCTCGAGCGGCCTTATCGGCGTGGCTATCAGCTGCTCCATCGTGCCCCTCTCCCACTCTCTTGCTATGGTCAGCGACGTCAGGAGCGCGGCTATTATCATCATTATGACGGCTATGAGGCCCGGGACTATGAAATTTTTACTCTCGAAATCCTGGTTGAACCATACCCGCGGCCGGACGTCTATCGGTGTCGGGTTTACCAGCGTCATGTTCTTTAGCGCGTTGACCATAAAATTGGAATTGTAGATGGAGACGACGCTATTGACATAGCCTAAGGCTATGTTGGCGGTATTGGAATCGCTGCCGTCCAGTATCATCTGCACGGGCGCGGCCTGCTTCGCCTGTATGTGCCAGGTAAAATGCTTCGGTATCACCATGGCCAACATGGCATCCGACTTATCCAGCAACCTTTGGAGATCCCTGTAGTTATCATAATACCCGATTATCTTGAAATAATACGAATTCTTGAAATTGAGGATAAAATCTCTGGAGACGGTTGTATTATCCTGGTCCCAAATAGCCAGCGGGATATTATTGATGTCGAGGCTCAGGCCGTAACCGAAGAGGACTATCAGGACTATCGGAATGAGTAGCGCCAGGGCGAGACTGCGCGGGTCCCGCATTATCTGTATGAACTCCTTGTTAAATACGGCCTTAGTTCTTCTTAGATTCATTCCCCACGGTCCTGTCGTAATTTTCTATCGAAGATACGAAGACGTCTTCCAAAGACGGCATGATCTTCCTGATGGTATAATCTTTTAACCCATCTTTTTTGAACATCGCCTTTATGGCGGGCACTGCGGCCTTCTCCGTCTCGACGACAGCATGGAGTGCCGCTCCGAAAAGGGACGTCTCCTTGACCACTTCAAGGGCGGAGATCTTATCTATCCAGTTCTCGGCATGCGGCATCGTGATCTCCAGTATATCGTTCTTCATGTGCTCGGTCTTCATCTGGTTCGGCGTCCCCATGGCGATTATGTTGCCTTTATATATGAGGCACATCCTGTCGCAATTCTCCGCCTCATCCATGTAATGTGTGGTGACGAAGATCGTTATCCCCTTGGCGGCCATGCCCTTGATGATATCCCAGAAATTACCCCTCGTTATGGGGTCAACTCCCGAAGTCGGTTCATCGAGAAATATTATGCTGGGCTGGTGGATTATGGCGCATCCCAGGGCGAGCCGCTGCTTCCATCCTCCGGAAAGCGTCTTGGTGAGCCTCGTCTTGAATGCCTCCAGATCCGCGAGTTTTATTATCTTTTCCTTACGCTCTTCCTTCTCTTTTTTGGACAATTTGTAGATACCGCTGTAAAAATTTATATTCTCCTCCACGGTGAGATCGTCATATAAAGAAAATTTCTGGGACATGTATCCGATATGCTGCTTTATCTGGGCCTGCTCTTTTATTATGTCGAACCCTCCGACCTTGCCGGAGCCGGATGTGGGCATGAGGATGCCGCATAGCATCCTTATGGTGGTGGACTTTCCGGCGCCGTTGGGACCGAGAAAGCCGAATATCTCTCCGCCCTTGACGTCAAAATTTATCCGGTTGACGGCCGTGAACTGGCCGAATTTCTTCTCCAGGTTCTGGACGCTGACCGCTACGCCGTTATTGGGGCTGGTCATATTTACCTATTATGGATATGAACGCTTCCTCGAGCGTCTTGGCGCTGCATTCCTTCTTTATCACGTCCGGCGTATCGCATTTCAGAAGTTTGCCTTTATGCATGAGGCCCACCCTCTTGCAGCGTTCCGCCTCATCGAGATAGGAAGTGGAGTAAAGTATCGTCACTTTCTCCTTCAATAACTGATACAGTATCTTCCAAAAGTCTCTCCGGGACACGGGGTCGACGCCGTTGGTGGGCTCATCCAGGAATAACACCTTCGGCGTATGTATGAGGGCGCAGGCGAGGCCCAGTTTCTGTTTCATGCCGCCCGAGAGTTTTCCGGCGAACCTCGCCCTGAAAGGCTCTAGGCCGCTGAAACCGAGAAGTTTATCTATGGTGGCGGACCTATCTTTTTTCGGGACGCAGTAGATATCGGCGTAAAAGTTTATATTTTCGAGGACGGTGAGGTCCTCATAAAGGCCGAAACGCTGCGACATGTAGGCGATGTTATCCTTTAGCATTTCCGCTTCCTTCACGATATGCTTTCCGTAGACCCACCCCTCGCCCGAGGTGGGATCGAGTATGCCGGTCAGAAGGCGCATTGTGGTGGTCTTGCCGGCGCCGTCGGGACCGACG
Source organism: Candidatus Omnitrophota bacterium (assembly GCA_028716065.1). Taxonomy (GTDB): domain Bacteria; phylum Omnitrophota; class Gorgyraeia; order 2-01-FULL-45-10; family 2-01-FULL-45-10; genus JAQUQN01. Next base: position 28,375 of record JAQUQN010000004.1, on the reverse strand, counting down.
AGGCCGAATATCTCCCCTTCCTCTACTTCTATATTAAGATTATCTACGGCGGTGAGAGTGTTGAACTTCCTGGTTAAGGCGGTTGTCTTTATCGTGGCCATCTTACTCGACTGTGATGTAAGCGTCCGCGGGCATGCCGGGTTTTAAGTCCAGGCTGGAATTATCGACCCTGACCTTTATCCTGTAAACGTATTTGACGCGTTCTTCGGTAGTCTGGATATATTTCGGGGTAAATTCGGTCTGCTGGCAGATAAACGAGATCCAGCCGTTGTATTTTTTGTCAGGATAGGAGTCAGTCTTCACGTATGCCTTCTGGTTCAACTTGACCCTGCCAAGATCCGTCTCGTTGATGTAAGCGGTAACCCAGACATCATTAAGATCCACAGCCGTGAATACAGGCGCGCCTACCTGCACGACTTCGCCTTGTTCCGCGCTCTTGGCGATCACGTAACCGTTCAATGGGGACGCAAGTTCGCAAAAACCTAACCGTGTCTGGGCCAGTTCCAGGGACGCACGCAACTGGTCAATGTTTGACTGATCGGATAAGGCCTGGGTCTTCGCCGCGTCCCTCTGCTGAGCGGATATGGCTCCGCCCAGATAGAGGTTCTCGGCCCTGAGATAGTCGTCCCAGTCCAGTTTATACTGATGCTGGGCCGCTTCCAGAGAACCCTTTGCCTCATCCCTGATCTTTCGCAATTCATCCGTCTTGAGCCGCGCAACCACCTGGCCGACCTTAAGGACCGTACCCTCATCCGCCACCAGATTCTCTATCTGGCCTTCGACCCGGAACGATATACGCACGTCGTTACCTTCGATGTTGCCGGAGACCTTGATGATGTTGCTCTTGTGAGCGCGTTTTATCAGAACGAACAGGCCAGAACCTATCGCGATTATCGCAACCAAAGCGATCGCGACTGTCAGATTAATCTTTCTTTTCATTATCTGCCTCCTTTAGAAACTCATCACCCATCGTCCTGTCCAAAAATGCCTTCGCCATCAGATAGTCATAAACCCCTTCCACGTAATTCTTCTCTACCTGGCTTAAAGATACCTGTGAATCCAGGACATCGAGATTCGTCCCGACACCGTTATCGAACCTCAGGTTGGATATCCTCAAAGCGTCCTTTGCCTCTTCGATGCCGTCCTTCTCGTAATCTATTATGGCCTGGGCCTCTCTCATATCCAGGCACCCTTTCGTAATGTCGACCACCACCTGATCGGCCACGTTCTCTTTTTCCAGGCGCGCCTGGTCATACTTGACCTTTGCCTGATCGACCTTGGACTTGGTAGAGAAACCGTCGAATATGGGAACGCTTATGCTCCCTCCAACATTCCAGTTATTGTGTTTATAACCAAACATCGTAGCGACCCTATTGGACCTGAAGCCGTACCCGAAGGTCGCGTTTATCTGCGGGCCGTAACCGGCCTTAGCAAATTCTACTGCCCACTTGTTAACGTCTATGCCCAGCGATTTCAATATCATTTCCGGATTATACTGAAATGCCCGTCCCAAAAAACCTTTTTCATCGATATCGACCGATGCGTAGGGCAGGTTATTGTCTTTCAGATTTACGGGCTCCCTCATATCCAGCCTCAGCAGCTTCCTGAAGTCCGCCTTTATCAATTCGATCGAGTTCTCGGCCTTTACCAGTTCGGGCATCACCTTCGAGACCTGCACCTTCGACTGGAGGACGTCGAATTTCGAGACGGTGCCCTGGGTATACTTCTTACTGGCGTCTTCATAATGGGCCAGGGCCTGGTCATAAAGATTCTGCGCTATGCGTTTCGTTTCATAAGCCAGCAGGAGCCCGTAATAAAGCCGTTTCGTCTCGTATTCGATGAAGAGTTTTTTCGCGCGCACCGTCTCTTCCTGGACCTTCAGATTCAATTTGGACTGTTTGAAGTTAGCTATCCTCGCCCCGCCGTCAAAGATGACTTCGTTAAAAGTAAAATCGAGTTTATTGTCATTCTGGTATCCGTTAAAGACGCCTATGTCCTTTTTTAACCCCGGGCTGGCGGCGTTTCCCAGTTTGAAATACTGGCCGCTATATAGATAGCTGGCGGTCACGTCCGCGGTCGGCAGGAAGGCGCCTTCCGCGGCCATTATATCGGCCCTGGCCGTCCTTATCTCCTGCTCGGCTATCTGTATGTCTATGTTATTCTTGTGCGCGACCGCTATCGAATCGCCCAGGGAGAGCGCGTCATAGGCGGTGGGGTCGTTCTCTTCGCAAAAACCGTACGGGAGCGCGCAAAGGAACGCGGATAAAAGAATAAAGGCGCATGGAAAAATTCTTATTTTCATTTACAATCTACCTGCCTTAAAAATTTCGCGCACTCTTCCGGCAGAGAGGCGTTTATGTACATTCCGGAACCCAGCTCAAAACCGGCGGGCTGGCTGAGGCGCGGGATGATGCTTATCCCCCAGTGAAAAAACTCGACCCCCTTTTCCCTGACCGGAACCGATCTTACGAGGAAATTGAAATCGGGGTTGTCGAGGCCGTAATAGAGCTTGGCGAGCGTGACCCTCATGTTGATAGAAAGGTCTCGCAATTCATTGTCGTCGATCTCGTCAAACGAAGCCATGTGACGGCGCGGTAACACCCATATGATGAAAGGGGCCGCGGCCGCGTAAGGAACGAAAGAGACGAATTTATCCGTCTCGAGCACCAATCTCTCCTTAGCCTCAAGTTCCTGCTCCATCATTTCGCAAAAACTGCACCTGCCTATGATGTCAAAATACCTGGCCGCCTGTTCCATGCGATCGCGGACATCCGGAGGCACGATGGGAGTGGCTACGAGCTGGGAATGGGGATGTTCAAGCGAACAACCCGCTCCCGGGCCGTGGTTCTTGAAGATGGTGATGGCCTCTATACCTTTAATCTCCTGGATAGATACGTAACGGTCCCTGTATGTCCTGAAGATATTGGCGACCTCCTCATCCGACATGGTGGGGATATACCGGTTATGGAGGGGATTCTCTATTATCACTTCATGGACGCCGAAACCGGTGATGGAATTATAGAATCCCCCAACAGACCTCTTCTCTTCCAGTTCAGGGGAAAGGGCCGGAAATTTGTTATATACCGCCCTCGTCTTCCACGCGCTTTTGTCGCCGAGGCAATAAGTCTCGTCCGTCCGGCCGCCTTCGTTGCCGATACAGAATGGGCAATCCTTCTTATATGGGGGTTTGGGTTTGTTTTCTTGAGATGGTTTCTTGAAATCGTGGGGACGCTTCGCCCGTTCGGTGGAGATTACCACCCAATCACGGGTGATCAGATTATACCGTAATTCCGACATAATACTCCTTTTACTTAATAAAATTATACCCTATAAATCTGTAATTACAAGCAGAAATAAGGGCGTAAAATCATTTTTGTCCGCCGCGCCAAAAGGCGGCTTAAAGATTTTTTCGCACTTTATCCAAGTGAGGCGTTTACTTTTGTGGCCGCCTCCGCTTGCCGTCCCGTTACATTAGGCATGTAACGGGACTGTGGATAAAAATGCGATTGATATTGCCTAAACCGCCATAATGTATCGCATTTTTATACAGTCGCTCCGGCTTACCACAAAAGTTCCGCCTTACAACAAAAAGTGCGAAAAAATCTTGTATTACCGCTCTCTACCCGGACACAAAATATCTTACTTGGGGAACGGGACAAAAGTCTCGGTCGTGTCACCCTAAAATTCCCCCTATAAGACGCATAGGGAATTCCGCGAAGCGAAATTTCCTTTCTTCTGAAAAGGGGTCCCCCGAGGGTGCGGCATGGAGCGGGACGTAAAAATCGCGAGCGGGCATGGATCCGCCGAAGCACCTTACCTATCCCTTATTGATTGCGAAGGCGGAGAGCGAGCGATTTTTCCGAGCGTGATTTTCCACGCCGGGGAAAATCACGCGTTCCCGCGAAATGCCCACCCGAGAGGGGAACCTTATAGAGGAATTTCTCCCATTCTGGCTTTTGGGGAGATGATAGGGTATACTTTACGGTATAAAAGGAGGTTGGATAATGTCAAAACGGATAATGGGAGCGTTTTTATTGTTAATTGGCGCTTTTTTAGTCTGCTTGTCACCTACTCTGGCTACGGAAACCAATGAAAAACAGTCCGCCTATCAAAAAGTGAAGGATTATGTCTCATCCACTACTCCTTACAGGGAAGTCCTCACTCCCGAAGGAGAATTCGTCGTAGCTTTCAATGAAAAGATAGCCGAATGGGTCGCCAAAAAGCTCGATAAGCAATTGATCGGCGAGATACGTCGGACGCTCGCTCCTCATCTGCGCATAGAGCTGAATAAGAGAGGCTTTGCCTCCGCGGCCACGCGAGCCGTCAGCGGTAAAACCGACGAGACCCACTATGACGCCATATGGGTGAGAGACAGCGTCTGGATATATTATTCATTACTCCAGGATCCGGAACGGAGAGAAGACGCAAGAAGAATGCTACTTGCATTGTGGGACTATTACGCGACCGACGCGCAGATATCGCGCTTCGAGAATATCATCGCCGACCCTAAACTATCCAAGGATCCGATGGCGATGCCGCACATACGCTTCGATGCCAACTCTCCGGACCTGGGCGACGTCATGATAGACGGAAAACCCGAAACCTGGAACCATAGCCAAATAGACGCGCATGGGCTATTCTTCACGGCGCTCGCCGAGGCAATAGAAAAAAATATGGTAGGGCCGAACGACCTCTCGGAAAAACGTCTAAAGGTATTGAGCCTCTACCCCCTCTTTCTCTACCGTATCGGTTTCGAAGAGTATGAGGACGCCGGCGCATGGGAGGAGATACAGCGCAGGAATACCTCCAGCATAGCTCTCGCCACGCGTTCCATACAGGCCTGGAAAAGCGTGATGTATGGCTCTAAGGCCTCGGACGAAGCGGAATTATTCCGCGATAGATTCGATGAATTTCTTAAAAAAGACGGCGGCAAAAGCGAAATACATAGCATGTGGACGGAACCGATGCTGGGCCGGCTGGTGGACAGGGGCCTCGCAAAGGTAAAATATCAGTTGCGGCTCGGGGGCGAATCTCCTGATTACGACCCGGAAGATATACATTTCCGTCTTGCCGATTTCGCATTGGTCGTCCTGATACAACCATCGCCTTTGGAGGGGCTCTCGGAAGAAGAGGCCAGAAAGGCCCTCCTCATAATCGAAACGCTCGTCCGGCCGGCGGGGATCCTCCGCTATCGTAATGACAGTTACCAGTCAGGAAATTACTGGATCAAAGACACCTCCGAAGAAGAAAAGGATAAACCTTCACTTACCGGCGACACATCATCTGCAAACGCATTTTTATGGCGGCTGAGCAAGCTCATACCTGACACCGAGGCCCAGTGGTTCTTCGACAGCCTCCTCGTCCTGGCGAGGCTCCACTTAGCCGAGATAACGAAGGACCCGAAATTGAAGAGAGAGGATATCTATTTCGCGACGGTCCACCTGAAGCGCGCGCTCGGACAGATAACCGGGGAGATGATAACCGCTGATGGTAAAAATGTAAAGGCGTGGCAGACCCCGGAAAGTATCAATACGGCGGTGATAGACGGCAAGAGATACTACCTTCCATCGCCCATCACGCCGCTCAACTGGGCAAAGGCAGGGTTAATGATGGCTCTTACGGAATACGAGAGAGTTGTCATGGATAAGGATTTGAGTAAGCCGGCTATTGAAGATTAGAAAGTTATACCCAGCCGTGAACCTATAACCATCGCGTTAGGCGTCTTGCCCGTGCCTTTGGGTCTGACGATATACTGTATATCGGGCTGGACATACATCCACGGAGTCACCTGGACGCGATAGCTGAAATCGAACATCATTTCGAATATCTGCTTATCGGTCTGGATGCCGTTGATATCGCGGTCATCCCTCTCGGAATGGGCGATGTTCGGGCTATAGTGGCCGTAAGCGAAACCGAATGAAGACAGGTCATTGTCGCGGCCCGGTATTAGCCCCTTATAAATGAGGCCGCCGTCTATGAAGAAGGGCCACTTGTTTATGTTAGGTGTCGCCCACGTTATGGCCACGAATTCTACCAGGCCCTGATCCGTGCCGGGACCTCCCTCCCTGTAGACCATCTGATCCTGAAGGGCATAAAAACCGTAGTTCCCCGCGATCTTTCTGGGCGATTTTCCAGACACTACCCATGAGCCACCGTCCCTGTCCTGATAGAAATCATAAAAGTTTCCGCTGTCATAGACCGCGCCTATCTTGTAATGGCCGGGGAGGCCCTGGGAATCTTTATCGTTATTCGGCGTGTATCCGAATTCCTGCGCGTAAAATATACCCTGCGATAACCGCAGGCTGAAATCCAGCCCGTGCGCCTCGTCGCGCCCCACCCTGTCGTCGGCGTTATAGATACCGGAGAGCGAATAAAAATCCTTGAAAGGCTTTATGATCATGCGCGCGCCCCACACGGCGGTGGGATAGGCGGAAAAGAAGGAATTCTGCGGCAAACTTACAGGGTTGCCGTCTATGGCGTTATTGAGTGATATCTGGTAGACCTGCGAAGCGGCGAAATCATCGCCCGTGGCCTGGCGCCCGATGCGTATGTCAAGCTTACCGTCGAACAACGACTGGTCCAAATAGAGGCCGTAGAATTTGAAGACCTGGGACCCGTATATACTGCTAACAGTAAAATCATTGCCTATATTCTTTTTGGAGAGGTTCCCGCCGTAACGCCATAGAGAGGATATATGGAACTGCAATCCTACGAGATTCAGAAGTTTCTCAAGGTCGAAGTTTATATCTCCGCCCCAGGAATGATTGTACTGTGTCCCGGTGTTCATGCCGCCTACGGGATCGGCCAGGACGTCGCATACATAGGTTGATGTTACTAATATCCCTTCATCCGATAGCTTATCTCTGAATCCGCCCCAATCCCCCGTCATGCTGTTGCGAGGGTTGTAAGTAGGCGCAATCCACCACGGCGATGCCGTTTCTTCTTTTGCTATCTCTCTCTTCGCGAGTTCTGGTCCAGCCATGACGTTTGGAGCGAAGAACGCGCAACATAAAAGAAGCAACGATAAAAATATGGCAAAAATCCTTATGCTATTCTCTGTCCTCATCGCAACCTCTTATGCCTGGGCCTTGAGTGTCCTTAAACTTTTACCGCTGCGCAGATGTTCCTCTATCTGTTCCAGCGTCTTTCCCTTAGTCTCCGGCACGAATAGATATGTAAAGATAATACCGGCTACGGAGAGCGCGCCGTATAACCAGAACGCTCCCGGTTTTCCGAGCTTTTCCATCAAAGTAAGGAACGTGGCGGCCACTATCATATTGAATCCCCAATTGGCCACTGTTGCCAGACTCATCGCCCTGCCCCGGACCCTCAAAGGATATATCTCGGCTATCAGGAGCCAGAATATGGGGCCTAAACTGACGGCGAAAGACGCTATATAACATAGCACGCTGCCGACGGCGATCCATTTTAACGCGCCGGATAATGTCGGCAGGAAAAATGCCACACCAAGCATCCCAAGGCTCAATGCCATCCCGGCCATACCTACATATAATAGCGGCTTACGGCCCACTTTGTCCAAAAGCCATATCGCGACCACTGTCATGAGGACGTTCACCATGCCCACACCGATAGTGGCAAGTATAGCTACATTATGTGATGCAAATCCGGCGAATTCAAATATGGTAGGCGCGTAATAGATTATCGTATTTATACCTGTAACCTGTTGAAAGAAGGCGAGCATTATTCCCACAAAGAGCGCCGGCCTGAGGCAGGGTTCAAATACCTCTGCCCAGCTGCATTCCTTCTGGCCCAATGTCTTATTGATCTCGTTTATCGCCTCTTCCACGCTCTCTTTCCTATGAGTGCGTGAAAGGACGCCGCGGGCCTGCTCGACAAGCCCTTTACTCATGAGCCAACGCGGAGAATCCGGCAGGGATATCATTCCGACTATAAGGATGAGGGCCGGTATGGCGCCAAAACCGAACATCCATCGCCATTCCTGCTGCCCCATGCTGAGCATGTAATCCACCAAATAAGACACGACAATACCGCAGGTTATCATCAGTTGGTTTAAGGAAACGAGCCCGCCTCTTATGTCTGCCGGTGAGATCTCTGAGATATACAACGGCGCCACATATGAAGCCACGCCTATGGCTATGCCTATCATGAGCCGGAAGAGTATTATGACCGCAACCGCCGGTATCGTGATATGAAAGTTACTCTGGCTATAAGCTATGTCCATGTTAAGATTAGGGGCCAAAGCGCTTCCTATCGCGCCAACGGCAAATAACAATGCGGTAACGATTATACTACGGCGCCTCCCGAACCGGTCGGCTATGCCGCCACTGAAGGCTGCTCCGATGACCGCTCCCAAGAGGACGGAACTGACCACGCCTTCCTGAGCGCCTGCGGTAAGCTTGAACTGGTCCTTTATGAAAAGTATCGCGCCGGATATCACACCGGTATCATACCCAAAGAGTAATCCAGCCAAAGCAGCGATAAATGCTATCGTATAAATGGATACCTTAATACGGCTATCCGCCGCGTTCTCGGCCTTTGGCCCCATAGTTTTCCTCCTCTTTTGACCTAAAGTATACCTTATAAATAAAAAAAAGCAAATCGCGGCCTGACGCTGAATGACGATTTGCTTATCCACAGTAGTAGGGCACCCTTAAGGGTGCCCTACTATTTGACTTCTAATAAGATATCCTATATTCTTATAATTAAGAAGGATCCCCTTTTTCCAAATAACCTACGACCTGAGTAAATACGGGCCCCTTGACGATGCCTATTAAAGGTATCCTGTCCTCATCGCAGCTGAAATAGGCGCTCGCCCTGCCTCTCTTTACTTCCTCGCCTTTAAGTTTCGCGTACGGCTGCAGATGAAAGACCTTCCTCATGCCCAGATGCGGCACCTTTATCATGCCCAAGCGGTCCGCCACGCCGTAAATCTGGTACGTGGATTCGTTATTATAAACGTTATATTCTTTCATCTCGCCTATCTTGAGCGGGACCATCCTGAAGTAATAGATCATGCTGACCGGGTCCTGCACTCCGGGCGGGATATCCAACACCTTTTTCGATTTATCGAGGAAGTTCTGAAAATAGGCCTTGTGGTTTATCTGGTCAAAATCCGTGACGGCGTCCTTCCTGTAGCGGCCGTCACGGCGGTAAACTTCGTGGCGCAGCGTGTAGAGTTCGTTAACATCCATGTAAGATATGTAGCGGTCCTCGATCCTGTATATGCGGGAACAAAATTCGTTGGTCCTGGCCTCGATCTCCAGCTCATAGGCATCGCGTCCGTTTATCTTCTTTATTCCCTTTACGGATGCCTTCGCCGTGCCTACGGGTATGCCCAGCCACGTCACTTTATAAACCAATACTTCACCGACGGGTAACCGCGCCGGATGCGTTTTTATTTCTGTCTCGCCAGGCGCAACAGCCACGCATGTCAACGCTAATAAGGTTAATAAAAGATGCTTCACTTGTCGTTCTGCAGCACCCAATAATCTACCTTATCCTTGAACGTGAGAAGATATAGACGTCTATTCACGTTCGGGTCTTTATCGAAGATACGCATGTAAAAGTCGTCATAAAATTCCGGGCACTCCAGATAATAACCGTGCTTGTAAGACGCCACGTTGATGGGCGTCACATCTATGACGGTGATCCTGTCGGGATGGAGCGACTTAAGATAGAGCAGGTCCTTTGCCTCGTCAAACTGTTCGTGGGGGACCTCCTTTTGCCTGCCAAGCCGCTTCTCCTGGTTCAACATCCCGCTCATCAATAGAGCCGTATCATTGGAGGATACGTAGGTCGTGAGTTTTTTCGAAAGCGCGGCCAGCTCATCCTTGAACTGGTTATCAAATTCATTCTGTCCAACATCCGGCGCGGCAAGGATAACGTGGTCTATTTCCATGTCCGCGTCCGAAAGGTCATCATATTTATACATGTGGTCGAAAGCGTCGCAGACCACCTGGCATCCTAGGCTCGATGCCTTTACCCATAGCTTTTCCGGCTTCACTTTACGTATTATCGTCGTCAATAGCTCGCCTAAATATGGCCCCGATTCCTTGGCGCAAGACTGCGCCGTGAAATAACCTGCGATGGCGAACGGCTGGTCGCCGGGCCAATCGAACAAGAGAACCGGTGTGTTGACGTCCAGAAGATACGAGAAATACGCCGCCTTTATGGCTGTGGCCTCGAAATCGTCCTTGTAGCCGAATACCATCACGAGCAATGAGTTATGCGGAGAGGCGGCGACGGCGTCGGTCAACTGCTTAATGAATACGTCGTCATTCAACCTCGCTATCTCCTGGATGCCTATCTCGCCCTTCATCTTTAACCTGCGCGGAAGCATCTTTCCTATCTTTATGCTGGGGTCTATCTTGACGGTCAGGTCGCCGTATGTCATGCCCTTGGCCATTTTATGCTTAAAGGATAATGAGGAATCTTTCTTCTCCTCTACTACCCTGTCGGTCGCGTAAAAGACATTTATCACCCTGTACTGACCCTCTACCTTATAAGGGATACGCCTGTAGAGGTCCTTGGCGTATTTGGCTCCGGTCTGGACCGGAAAGGACGCGCAGCCGGTAAGCAAAAAAGAGAAACATAACGGCACCGCCACCGCCCTCGACAACACGTTCCATCTCATATTCTTCATATCCATCTCCTTGTTTTACCAGGATTATACCTCGTCTTACGCCAAATCTCCAATTAAAAAAGCGGGTCGTAAAATCATTTTTGTGTGCCGCACCAAAAGGCGGCTTAAAGATTTTTTCGCACTTTATCCAAGTGAGGCGTTTACTTTTGTGGCCGCCTCCGCTTGCCGTCCCGTTACATTAGGCATGTAACGGGACTGTGGATAAAAATGCGATGATAAAGCCTAAACCGCCTTAATGTATCGCATTTTTATACAGTCGCTCCGGCTTACCACAAAAGTTCCGCCTTACAACAAAAAGTGCGAAAAAATCTTATGCTGCCATCGCCTGAGGACACAAAATATTTTACTTGGGGAACGGGTAGAAATTTTAGGGAGTGGCAGCTTGCCCGCCGAAGCCTTGGCGAAGGCGGGGACCCTAAAATTTCCCCTGAGATGAGAACCTTCCGAAGCCAATTAAAAAAGCGGGGACGGTTAGATGAACCGCCCCCGCTATATATGATTATCTTGAACGCTTACTTCGCTACCTTTATCGTCTTGGCCTTCTGCGCCTTGTCTGTCTTTGAATATTCGACCGTCACCTTTTCGCCAGGATTCAGTTGATTCAAAGTAAGGGCATGAAACGAGGTATCGAGGACCTTTACCGTCTGGTCAAAAGGAAATACCCTCGTCTCACCCGTATCGCTCTGAACGGTGATCTTATCGCTGCCGGTGGTGGCCCTCTCGGCCGCACCTACGATCTTACCTACGAATACACCCGTCGTCTCCACGACAGCCCCTACCGGCTCGGTGGCCTTAGGCTGCTTCTCCGCCGCGTAAGAGAGACCCGCTACAAATGCCAACGCTAATATTACTATTACGATTTTCTTCATGATTCTGACTCACCCCCTTCGGATTCGTTTAGACAAGAGTATACCACAAAGTTAGTCGAATTCAAGCAAAATTATGCCTCACTATTAGGCGGCTGTCATGACCTTTATCGCGTGCCTTATCAGGGCTGCGCCGTCTATCGGTTTTGCGGGCAGGAACTGCAGCAACTTCTTTAACGCGGCAACGACCCTGTTAATATTGCCTTCGATAAGGCCCAATATATCTTCTACCTCTTTATGACTGAATTCAAAAGGCGTGCCGGGATCGCAGGCGTTTTTATAGTCGAGCAAGGCCATCAACACCTCGGCTAAAAGCTTCTCTCTGGTTTTATTTTGCCTAGTTTTTGATATTTCGAGCATCTTTAACCCGAAAATGGTCGCCCTAACGAGGCCGGCCTCATCGCACCCCAAGATTATCGGGGAAAGAAGCGTATCTTCCTGTTTCATGCCAATGGACCCAAGCCTTGAATCAATGCTCGGTTTATCAATATTCTCGTCTTTTGACGCGGCAAATAGGGTTATTGTATTCTTTCTTGTCCTCATGAAACCTTCGGGCAAGGACTTTTTCTCAAAGCCGTATTTTTTCTGATAATCAGCAGCGTTTACCTCACCGCTACCGGTTGTGGAAAATAATTCCACATATGCGTTGGGCGCTTTCTGGAACGCTTCCAGGAAGTCTCTGGCATTTTCGACGGCCATCGCCTCAAGACCCTGCACCGGAACCCTCAATAGAACCGGTTCTTTCCCTTCGCCGAGCATCTCTTTGAACAGCGTTTCGTTTTTGTCTACATATGCTATCTGTCTATCTTCAGGGACCGCGCCCCAGCACCCCATGGCAAGATAAGGCTTATCCTCACGACGCCTGATATCGAAACCCTTCTGCCTGAAATATTCTAACGCGTTATCATTCATGACGAGGAAAGGTTTGCCGTCTTTCAGGCCTATCTTCACCCTCGCTTCAGGCCCCTTGTACACGCATGTTACAAATTCTTCACGAACTGTCTCTTTCGCGCTCACTTCCTCTTTTTTGGTTACCTTGGTCCTGCGGTAAACTATTTTTGTTTTGCCGGGTATCCATTCGATCTCATGTTCATAGAAACACCTTATCCCTTCCCCGTCTGTCGTCATTCCTGACATGCCGGCCGGTTCGATACGAGTCGTCGTTATTATTGAATTTTCAGTAAAAGAAATAAGATCCCGATAATATATACCGTTACTATACGCTCTTTCCTCCACTATCTTCTCTTCTTCGCCTTCGATCCCCAACATTTTTCTTATAGCATTAATATCTCCGGAAACTGTACCCTGTGCAGATATAATCTTCTCCTGAATATTGCCTTTCAATTTTATAATATAGGCGGAATTCTTCCATTCAACCTCAAGAGGCCTGTCGGTAGTATTTCTCGCTCCGCCGGTTTCCATGATCATGTCGATATCCGGGTTATAGGTAGATTGATTCCAGATCCGTGACAACGCTCCACTACCCCGTTTCAATACTTCGGGAAGGCCTTTCGCGAAACGCCTTAGGATAACGCCCCCCTTATCCCCGTCCCATGCCTCGCTAAGTGATCTTATAACCTGACCGGGCTTTTCGACATCATAGATCTGATTATAAGCGGGCATGTTCCAGGAGACACGGTCGAATTTCCTCTCTCCGAACCTGGGCCTTCCTTCTTCATCGATTATATTATCACCGACCACCGCTTCTACTTCGAAGCCGGCTATTCCAGCGGTTGCGCGCAGGTTGGCTATTTCCAGCGGGTTATATCCTACTGCGAACATCTTATTCCGCGTCTTAAGCCACGCGAGCCATGTGTCACATCCCGTACCCGGTCCGATTATCAGTATATCCTGGCCCTTTGCCAGTTGAGAACCCTCATAAAATTTATCATAATACCTCTTATCACCGCCCTTGTGCATCCAATGCGCCGGCGAATAGACCGTTGGGAAAACTGGTATTATTATCTGCTCCATGCCATCCTCGGGTTCCGGCAGGAAGATATTGTCAGGGTCATCGATTATTATCTCGGTAGGATCCCATCCATTCTCCATATCACCTTTGACGCCGATATAAATATACGGCGATTGATGCTTTCCGACCATCTCTATTCCGTCAAGACCATGCCTCGTTTTATAATCCTCTATCAACGATGCATCCGCCTCTCTTGAACGGGCGAATCCTGTCCATTTAGCCCGCGCATCCGAATCCTTAACGCTGGGAATTTCGAAATAATAATAGCTGAAATCAAAATATTTTAAATCATCGGCAGACGGTTTCATGCCGGGAGCCAGGACAGGAAAGACTGCTATCAAATGGCCATCTTTGTTATAGATAAGGTCGAATTCTTTAATCCTTAGGACATCGGGGTTGGCCAGCTCCCGCTGTAAAATCGATATGCCCCGTGGCGGCTGAATAAGGTCTAGTTGTTCTCTTACGCTAATCCTTTGCCTTGTATAACCATATTCCTCTGTTTCACCGATAATATCGGCTCCCTCTATGCTGCGAGGATCCTTTAGACCCAAAGCGGATAAAAGCTCTCCGGCCGGCATTTTCTCAAGATTCAGCGGACTTATCCTCTTCTGCGGCGCGGCCGTTGCCGGCGCGGGGGCTTTCCTAGCAGCTTCATATATCTTCTTCGCTACTTCTTTTTCTTCTTCTGTAGGCGTGATATTGGCAGTGCGATCGAGGAGATGGCCGACTTCGTGGTTGCGCCAGATCTGTAGTTCTGCTGGTGTTAATATAAGAAGTACGTTGTATACTGAACGCGGGATGAAGAGGTTATATGCCTTGCCTTTGAATGTGCCGGCATGAGTTATGAGGCCGTTTTGGAACTTTTCAGGGAGCTTTTCGTCATCGATGACGTATACCGATACAGGAGGACCTCTATTCTTATCCGGGCCTATATGCGTTTGACCGCAGAGCTCTACTGTCTTTCCCAGAGATAATTTCTCAACACCTTTATTGGGATTGTCGAAGTCACCGACTATTTCAGCAAGCTTTGGATTAAGTTCCTTATGTTCATCTTGACTGAGCTCGCGCACCGTGCCGTCCGGATCAACAAAGAGCGCAGGGCCGGTACCTGAACTCGACGTTTTCGTTCCTGGCAAATGATACAAGGCGGGCCCTTGCGAGCCGGCTAAATCGACTCTGCCCCCTTTTCCTATGCCCATCGTTCGCAGATAAGAGTCCTCGTAGAAAATTATCGGAAGTTCAGACACTTTCAAACCATCTTTTGCATCCTCTCTAATAGCTGTTATTATCTCATTAATATACTTATCCGCTTTCCTGCAATACTCGCATTCGGCCGGGTCTAATGCTCTCAAATCGGCTTTTTTATCCTCCATAAGTTCCTTGACGCTTCGTAAAGCAACCTGCCGCGTATTGAACAGCTTGTAGCGGTCGCTCGAATTTGCCGGTTGGGCTTTAGTGATGCAGCTAAACACAAAGCCTGCGCCAGCGGCATAAGCAGGCGTCAAAAGGCCGGAGGCCACCGAACAGATACCTTTTGCTAGCATCGCTTCTCTGCCGGTTACGTCATTCGACTCGCGTAATTCTTTCTGCATCAGATATTGCGAGAATGAATCGTCAAAAAATACGGCTATGCCGCCGAACTCGCCCGCCCTTACCTTGCGGTAGATATTTTCGATCGTATCCAAGATCTTTGAATCATACTCGCCCTTACCTAACCGGGCGGTGAAATTGACAAAATCGACTCCAGTATCCTTCGCGAGCTTTAAGAACTGTTCCGTTTCCACACAGTTGATCTCGCCCACGACAAAACCCATGCCAATCTTCAGAGAAGTCTTCCCTTCAATCCTTTGCTGATCCCTCGTCGCCACGGCCCGGCGCATATTGCTCACGATCCTGAAGAACCGCGCCTCACTCTCGCTGTCTTCTATGCCTTTCAGACGCCCCAACGTGCGCGAAGTCGCGGCATCCATGGAGAAAAAGAGCCTGTTGACCTTCGCGACGCATAACGCGATATCTCTCTCTGTAAGAAGCTCGCCATTCGTATTTATGGAAACATATATGTCGGGGCTGGTTTTCCTTATATGGTCGATATAAGAATGCAGGTCTTCCATGAACGGCTCTCCACCGCCACTCAGATATATTTTGTCGACGCCGCTGGCGATATATTGGCTTATAAGCCCGAGCGCCCTCTCTTTCTCTTCGGGACTCACCGCAGCCGCAAAAGATTTTATTTTTACTTCACCGGTCCTTTGCAACGCCGTCGCGTTGAAACAGTGGGCGCACCTGAAGTTGCATCGCGGGCTTGGGTGGATCTCAAGGGCCAACGGCGTTATTTCACCCCCCAATATCCTTTCGATCCTGGCCGGTTCTAGCGCCAAAAATTCTCTGAATACGCTCAGCGCTCTCGGCCTTGCCGATTCGTATGTCAGGAGGTCCTGGATAACGCTCAAACGTCTCAATAATATATAGATGTCCCTTACATCCTGCAGATCCATCTCAACCCCATAACTGCTCTTAATATTCCTTTTCAATAATGCGGCTGATTGTATGGGGTTTATCAGGAGTTCTCTCGTAACATATATAAGATTGGATATCAAATTATCAGAAACCTGCTCCCTCACGCCGATGCCTGCTTCATACAATATACTCCGCATAGCGTCACGTGTTGATACGCTCCCAGGATCTTTTATCAGGTTGCTTCTCAAACGTTCAAGATTCTTCTGGTACGCCGCCGTGCCCGGCTCGGGCGGCGTTTTATCATTGTTCTTAAAGTGCTCGATCCCAACATCTATGACCAGGTGGGCGAGCATGCTGCTCATTAGGGTCATCGATGGATCTGTTATGAATATCATGGACATTATGATTCCGGACACTGCTATCAGGAAGGGGCCGCGGAATATATTCAGTTTTTGTTCCCTGGTGAGGGCTTTGATGTTAGAGCGGATGGATTTGAGTTCATTATAATAAAATTTCAGCTTATCTTTTATTCCGGTAGCTTCTTCGGGAGGCGCTCTTTCATTGAGCGTGTGAAGAATTATGTAGGTGACGCCAAAAACCGCGAGGAAAGTCGTGAATACAAGCGTGTTCAGGACAGGCCAGCCGGGGTGGAGTCTTTCCACTATCGCAGATAACGTCAAAGGCCCCCCTATCTTGAAGAGTTCCTCTATGACAGGCGCGTGAAAATAACTCGTGTAGCGTATTCCCAGTATCTTACCGAGAAAATGCAGGCTGCCGGGCTTCGTGGTATCTTCGAATGCGGATGCCGTCAGTACAGATGGTTCTTGCATCTTGGATAAACTGATATTATCTCTATTCTTCCCGCTGATTTCTTCAAATTTTCTGCCAAGTTCCGCGAAGTATCTCTCGGCCTCTTCGGAGACGTCGAAGCCCTGCGCCTCCATAAAATCGAGCGTCCCCATCACGAAGCCGGCATATTCGAGCACATTCTGTATCTCGAGCCTTACACCCATATTCGGTTGCCGGTAGGGTTTCCTGCTGCGCAGCCCTGCCGTACCATCATCTTTAAGAATAAACTCTTCGTCGACTGATTCGGTTTTTGACACATCGTCCACCTTCGCCCATAGCATAGATATCCTGTTTCTTGTTATTTTCAGATCAATACCGTGGTTGAAAGAAGATACATTCATCCTTGTATCATATTCCTTCTGTTCATCGCCGGATATACCCTCCGCTGCCAGAGCAAATTCCGGTAACTTCACTGTATCCGGATCGATGTACATGTAAAACATCTCTGCCGAACGAACGCCATTTTTCTCATTCCAACATGAAAATTCATACCCGTCTCTTCCGAAAAGCTTATTTGCTTCGTTGACAGCATCCCTGTTTAATAGGGTACGATAGATGAGAAGCTCCGTACCTATGGGGGGACCTGTCCTGGAGACCATGCCATAGCGAGATCCGATCCTGGAGTCTGTATCTACGAACAAAATATTGTTTATATTCGGTCCGAGAACTCCATGGTCGTGGAGATATTTCAGGAAATAGGCCGCCTGGGTAGGGTCGTGCGCCGCAAGGCCCTCTTTAACTGCTTTATAATTACCCATCGTGCCCCAGACGCTACAAATAGCGCTTTCTGGAAACCGTCCTTTGTCGATGCGGGCCATCACCCTGGCGATTTCGGCCAAAGGTTCCGCCCCTGCTTTCAAAAATACCATTCTCGTGTTGTCCGCGTAGCCTCTCTTTTGCCGCACTTTTCTAAAGGCTTCGTCTATGAAATGAGGGAGTAAAATCCGGTAGCGGCAGTTAATACCGTCATACTTGTAGACCATCTCTTTACATCCAAGATAACCCAATTCATACTGATCGTCGATAAATTCGGCATACATCGGAAGCCTCTTTTTCAATTCGTCCAAGACTTTCGTAATCCTTATATCCCGCATTTCGATGTTGACTCTATTAAAATCAGTTTCATAACTTAATTTGGTAACACCGATTATCAGATTATCCTTCGATAACCTGACTTCGGCCACTTCGACGGCTCCCTCTGTCGCAAGGAGGTCGAAATACTTCGTATCTTTAGTTTTTATATCTTCCCTGTCATAATCACCTTCAAGATTTTTTCTATATATCGAAATCTTCTTGAGGTTACCTTCCTCGTCCCTTATTTCTAATACAAATGGCCTGTCAAGATGAGCTGCTTTTTCAAGTAATACCCCAAGCATGTTCTTATAATCTGATCCGGGATTTTCCTTCATATCGCTAAACATGCTGAATATCCGGCTAGGCGATTTTGACGTCTCTTCGGAGCGCGGTTCCGGCAGCGCTCTTACCCTGTAGATTATCTGTCTCTGAAGTCTCGCGGGATCAAACGGCGAGGGGCCGATCGGCCGTGTTTTAAGGTCGCGGACATCGGAATAAGGCGGAAGGGCATTACCCACTACCTGTGGATCGTAATAACGGACGCTAAGGTTGCTTTGGGGTATATTTATCCTTATCTCTCCAGGCAGAATTTGAAATGTGCAATTGTCGAAGGCCCTGTCCTTAGCGCCTTTCCACAAAAGAAGATCTCTCAGATTAACCTCATCAATCTTTTTGCCGTAATTAGCGTTTTTTTCGATGAGGTCGCATATCAACGCTGCCTGCAATTCCGCGCGCTTTTCGGCATTGGCCAGGAAAAGTTTAGGGGCCAGTTTGGAGGTATTAGCCGGGCCGGAAGAAGAAGTATTCCCCATTCCAGTAAGGAACAGCTTCTCTTCCTGCGCCCAGCTAAAAGTATTCGTAAACAAAAAGACCCCTGCCAGAACGGCCGCAAGGGTCTTCTTTATGAATTTCCAGTTAAATATTGAGGATTTATATATTATCTGCATAAATATATATGGCTGAACCACCTAAAAAGTCATATTCTAGGCAATTCAGCCATCTATCTTATGCTAGATCTGGAATGTTGCGTCTCCGCCTTACGGCGGATTTGCCTTTATCTAGAATATATACTGTAGTATAAATATATCATATAATTGCGTTAAGTCAAGAGAAAGTTAGGTAGATTTTTTGATTCCTAACAAGTGATATAAAAAGAGGGATTTAAATAGTAGGGGACATTTAAATGTCCCCTACTATGGATGCTGGATAATTGGAGGTATGTTACAGGTGCAACAGCACATCAAATCATGTCGAAGGTATGGCCCGCCTTCTTGGGCTTACCCAGGCATTTCCACAAAAACTCTCTCGTCATCTTGCCGTACACGAAAGGGACACTCTGCTCGGGCGTCATTATCTTCTTTATGTATGACTCTATGGTGTCATTCCACACCACCTTATTCGTCTTCGTGTCGGTCACGGTAAAGTCCACTACCATGTCCGCATAATTCATGGTCGCGGTAGCCGCGGCGTCCGCGATGAGGGTGCCTACGCCGACCGATAATTTGATGGGACCGCGCTCGAGATACTGATATCTCTTTATCACGCCCGATATCTGTATGGCACTCTGGGCGGGATCATCGACTATCTTGAACGTCATGGACTTCCTGTTCAGAAGGCCGTCTTCGATCGCCTTCTTAAAAGACTCGGAACTTATCAGCTTATTACCTGATTCATCCGTAAATCCTTTGATATATACCTTAACCGGCATCTTGTCCTGGTACATCGAACCGATAGGTTCTTCCGTCGCGCAAAATGCGCATTGAACGACCATGCATAACAAAAATATGACTACCGCTATTCTATTCACCATGCCAAAATCCTTCCTTTCTTTTAAGTTTTACGCCGAGTATGCTATCAAAGCCCCTATAACAAAAGCTACAAGCGCCAGTATACGAATTACGGATAACGGCCTTTTATCGAACCATTCGAACATTCCCTTTATCTTCTCCAGGCCCATGAAAAAAATGGTAAAGGCGCTCAAGAGCATCAGGACGCCGAAGACCCTTATCAGCCACGGCTCCTTACACTGCGGCGCGGCAATTAAAAATAATATGCCGAATACCAGACGTATAATTCCTATCGCATATACCCTCTTGCCCGCCTTCCAGAAAGAGAGCAGCCCTTTCATGGCCTGCGGGTTCAAGATGCATAGCGCTCCCACGAATATGATCAACGCGCCTATACTCTTTACAAGTATGACCACACCTTCCTCCTTTCCTGTAAAATCTACGGCAGAAACGCCGTTATATCAACGCGGATTACCTATTATGCGAATCGACGAGATCCTGTTAAGAAGGGAACCTTTCGCGCTGCCTTTGCCAAGCGATAATTCAGCCACGGCCACGCGGTTCACGACACGCGTCAGTTCCTCATCCCCTTGCTTTTCACGGTAAGCCCATAAGGCATTTATGGCATACGGGCGTCCATCGACGGAGCCTAAATATAACATGATGTGCCCTTTCATGTATAAAAGCGTTATGCCGCTGATAGCCCTTTTTGAGAGTATATCATATTTATCTTCATCTGTAGTATTTTTATCTATTTCACCCGCGGGATAACCCACTTTTCCTTGAGCCGAGGAGTTTCTGGGCAACTTTAATCCCACTGTCCCGAATATTTCCTGGATGAACATGCTGCAGTCCTGTTCGCCGCGCATGCCTCCCCAGCCGTAAGGGGCATTGAGCATTTTAAATGCCTGCTCTAATATAGTTCGCGGCGTATAAGGAAGGTATCCTATATTTACTTCGTCCTTTTTCATGTAGCAGGCGCGAGCTGTAAACCTGCCGTCGTCGGCCCTGAACGGCACCATCACCTTTACCGCATCGGAGGCGCCTTCTTCGGCGAGCGGCAGGACGAAACCCATGTGAACATAACCGTAATGATCTCTTAAAGAAGGGTCGAGGTAGATATCGGCCTTGCTCGCCGTCATGACCGCAATGGGCCTTCTGTTTACATAATCGGCCAGTACGGCTTTATCACAGAACGCCACGTTGCCGGACTTCACCCATCCGGAACTGGCCGCAGCCACCACATAGAGCCACGCCCCGTCGTTACTTTCATGAAGTATGAGGACCGGGGCCCCTATCTCCAGGGAACTATTCTGTAATTCATCGAAATCGATATCGTCGGGCGAAGCGAAGAGACCCTCATCAGAAGGCAGGATGCGCTGGTCGCAATAACGGCTGATGAAACCGTATCTGACATTTATTTCAGGTCCTATCTCCTCCAGGCGCATCTTCTTTTGCATTCGTACGAAAAAGGCCTTTCCCGCGGGTCTAGTGTGGATATCGTAAAGGCCCTTATCTTCGACGGAACTCAGCGCCTCCTTAAGCGCTCCGGATAATAAATCGCCGGAATAGCGGGGAGCAGCGTTGGCAATATCGTTGGTAAGTCCCAGGTCACAGGTAATATAAGAGTTATAAGACGTTATCTCTTTGGGGGTCAATATGATTTTATCGGGATGGGGATGGCGCGCTATCCAGAATCCGGCCGTCTTCATCTGGCGTGTAACGAAAGGAAGTTCGCCGGCCCAGGCACGAAGGCCCGCCTGGCGCGTCGTATCGTGCACACATCCCGCAAGCGAGACGGCCAGAACTAGAAGAATTAAGCATCTCGAGAATTTCGCCATTCTCTTCTATTTGGTCGACCAGTCCTGGGCGTCGGAACTTTCCTTTAAACCCGGAGGCGTCTTGTGCCACTGGTAGCCGTTCAGGCCATCGTGGTAACCCCTCAGGAACAGGCGCCGCATCTCGGCCATGTCGAAAAGTTCTTTTGCCTTGGGCTTAAAATCGGGCGGGATATAGGCGAGGTTAAAAGTGCCTCCTCTTCTCTTCGTAAAGACATATAGTCTATATAGGTCTCCTACCGCCTGGGAGTCAACGAACGTATCGATGGCGCGGGAACTGATGGAGGCGAGATTATCCCGCACCTGCTCCCAGTTGGCCGAGACGTAGCCGTTCCTGATCACGTAAAGGTCGGGCCTGAACTTCGACGGATTGACATGCGCGGCCTTGGCCATGGCTTCCATGTTCTTGAGAAATCCGTAAAGATAAAATACCTGGGTCATGGTGCCGCCGTCCACGTGCATTTCATCATAAACTTTTCCGTCCGCCTCTACCTTAAAATAGACCGGTGGGAAGGTAACGGGAATGGAAGCCGATGCCAGGAGCACCTTCTGGAAAAGTTCCTCGGCTGCCGGCCCTCCTTTACAGGCCAGGGCGCCCATGTCCCATATGACGAACTTCTGGGCGTCGAGATTTACGGTTCCCACGAATAACCTGCGGCCGCGCCTGTGCTCCTCGGCTACTCTTTTCAATAGTTTTTCATCCACGAAAGAGGCGATGTATCGCCCAAGCGGTTTCGAGCTCGCCAGCGAGTCTCCAAAAACGGCGCTGAACAATCCCTTCTCTTTCATGATGTCCTTTGTCGAAACCGTCGTATACAACTTCTCCAGTTCGTTATCATAATCCTTTCCCCGAAACGCTAAGACCGCGATGATGGCTCCCGTGCTGACTCCGGTGACGGCCTTGAAGACCGGCCGTGAGCCTTCCTCGGACCAGCCTTTCAGGAGGCCCACTCCGTAGGCTCCGTTCGCCGCGCCTCCCGATAGGGCAAGCATCGGATAGATCTTTATGCCTTCGGCATTGAGAGGGTATTCACCTTTCGGCTCTTCCTTTATCGCCTCCAGGAGACTTCTTTCGACCAGAGGATTCGGGTCATCGAAATATGAACGGATATCCGGCATGCCTGCTATCTCCGCCGAGTCTGTCAGGTCTTTCGGCACTGCGTTACGAAGATGCGCGCATCCGGAAGCCGTAACAAGGACAACAACCGCAAGAAAAAGAAACAGAATCTTTTGTCTCTTCATACAGGCATCCATCTTTTAATATCTGAATTACAAGGCATCATCTGTTTAAAGCGTATAACAAAATCCTTCTAAGTGACAGGACCGGCGGCGCCTCAATCCAGGTACGCTCCGGACCCGACTATGAATACCTCATTACCGTGATTTACTTTTCTGACGTAGGTATATTTTATCGATGGGTTCGTCTCGCCCGGTTTCGGCCAGAGATAATCCACCCATGCGGAGCCCTTGGTAAGGGCGGCATTGATATAATCCATCACGACATACTTCCCTCCAACATCCCTGAAATTCATCATGTTCTTGCCCTCTATTGACGGAAAGGCGGCGTTCACCACTTCCACGCCGTCAGGCGTATCGACAAAGACATAAGTATCCAGGAAGGTGAATGCTCCGGCCTTATCGCGTATGTCCGCGAACGCCTTCGCGCCTTTCTTCTCGATCAGTTTCGACGCCTCATCGACAACATCGCTGATGAATTTCTTTTCCATCTTCAGGTCGTAACAGCCGCTTCCCACTATGTATATCTTGCCGGAAGGAGCGGTGACGGCCTTCGCGAAAGCGCTCTTCCATGAAGGCTCGATCTGGCGCGGCTTCGGCCATAGATAATGCACCCATCCTTCGCCGTCTTTGCCGGAAGCTGTCTCTATGAGCATGCTGACGATGGGTTTTCCGTTCGCGTCTTTTAAGTTCATTTCGTTCTTTCCTTCAAGCGCCTCGTCGGGATGGACCAGCATGTTGCCTTCCGGGTCGAGTACGAAAATATAGGTATCGCCGGTCAGCCATTTGCTGCCGGAGATCCTGAATTCAGGGAACGCGGCCTCGCCTTTATCCTTTACAAGTCCAGCGGCGTCATCGACCAGGCCTACCAGCTCTTTCGTCCTTTCATGCTGATACTCCAGAGATGAGACTGCCACTGCAGCCACGGCGCAGAAAACACAAAGTAGCGCCGCTGCCATAATGAAGAATGTTCTTCTTTTCACTCCATGCCTCCTTGGGTTTGGACCGTTTTCTAAAACAGGTACGATACCGCGGCGGAAAGAGCGGTCTCGTCAAAAAAGCGTCCTTCCAAATTGACGCGCGCTTTATTATCGAAAAAATATAATTCCAATCCGGTTATGAGCCCGAGATGTTCTTTGGAATACCGGCGCTTCTTGTCGTGCTTGTTCAACTTATATACTATCTCGCAGTCCGAACCTTTCATGCCCACGTACGCCGTCACCGATCTCCAGTCCTTGGCCACTATGCCGCTAACCTGCCAGTCGTCCAGAAAGCATTCATACTTGTCGTCGTCGGCGCTCCTGTCCTGAGGATGGACGCTGATGTGCTGAAATCCCGTTATGAGCCGTATGCCCCATCTCTTGTAGTCGAACGCCTTTATGCGGAAACCGTACCCTCCGGCGAACCCGGTATTATATTCAAGCCTGGGCAGGTGATCGTTGGCGCTGGCGGTAACATCTCCTATTCCTATCTTGCCGTCCAGAGAAAACCAGTCCGAGACCCCGAAAGAGACCGTATAAAAATGGTCCTGTGTCTTGAGCTCGCCGTATGAGCGGTCGAGAGGCCTTTCGAACATGGCATTATATTCGTAACCCAATTCTACTTTCCTGGCGGGCGGGAAGCGGGTGCCGTTGGACGGCGCGGCTGTCAACTCCGCGAGGCCCGCAAGCGTAACCGTCAGGAATAAAACTGCAATTACCAGATTTTTCGCAATCATCTCATCAAATAGACAAAAAGAATCAGCAGGCCGCTTTTTTTGATCACGGCCTACTGATCGTCTGTACTCCGAGCCCGATATTATTTCGCAAATTTATTGTAGAGCCACGCAAGTACCGCTCCGCCTATACCTGCATCGATGAAACCCCATACACCGCCTATGATGCTCCCCACGATGGTGGGAGAGTACCCTATATATACCGACGCCATGACGGACCCGAACCTGTCTCCCCATGTGCTATAGACATCGGCCATGCCCATGATGAACATGAGCGCGCCCCATATTATGCCGCAAGCGAGCCCGAATGCCTTCGCGTCCAACTTCGCCATCTACTCCCTCCTATGGTTTTAGGGTTTCTGCTGGCCCTTACGAGGACGACCGCCATCCTCCTGCCAGTAAATCTTACGATGCGGAAACGGTATCTCTATCCCGAGTTCGTCGAAACGGTTCTTCAGGCGCCTTTTGAATTCCCTCGAGACCTCCCATTGCCTTATCGGTAATGTCTTTATACGGAATTTAATTATTACCGCCGAGTCGGTAAAATTGTCAACGCCGAACATCTCCAGATCATCCAGTATGAGGCGTCCGAAATACGGGTCCTGCCGCATACCCTTGCCGATATCCTTTATGACACCTATGACACGGTCGACATCCTCTTTATACGCGATGCCTATGTCGAAAAGCGCCTGGGCATATTCCTTGGTAAAGTTGACTACCGTCTTTATCTCGCCGTTCGGGATGATGATGGCCCTGCCCTCAAGGTCCCTGAGTGTAGTGGTCCGCAGATTGACGTCTTCGACTAGGCCGGAGTATTCCCCTACCTTTATTACATCGTCTATCCGGTACTGGCCTTCGACCAGAATGAAGAAACCGTTTATGACGTCACGGATAAGGTACTGGCCCCCGAACCCGAACGCCAGGCCTATCACGCCGGCCCCGGCCAAAAGCGGCGCTACGCTTATCCCGAAAACCTCCAGTATGGCGTAAACGACCATGAGAAGCGCGAATACGGCCAATAGCCAGTAGAGGATCTTTCCGAAGGTCTTTATTCTGAGAACTATCTCCCTTTCTCCGGCCACGTGGCTCCTGAAGCTCAGTTTCTCAAAACTTTTTATGGCCACATTCAGGAATAATATGAAAAATATCCCTATCGCTATTATCTTCAGGGTTTCCAGGAGTTTTTCCGAAAGGCTGCGCCTTTCGCTCTTCTCCCTCTCAAGGGACTCGAGCGCTTTTTTTAGACTTTGGACATTTGTCTCTTTGGTAGCTACGCCCTCCAGGGCGATCTGCGCCTTCGATTCTACTACTCCCAATTTCTTATAGTAAAGCTCTGCTTCTTTTTCTAGCCTTTTTGCTTCTTTTTCAAGCTCCCTGGCCTTTTTCAATAACTCCTTATTCTCTGTATCCTTCGCCTCTTTCTTCGTAAGTTCCGCCTCTTTTTTCGTCAGCGCGGCGGCTTCTCCTTTTAACTTGGCGGTCTTTTCAATGTCCTCTTTCTCGGCCAGGGCCTTTTCAACCTCGATCCTGGCGACGTCCACGGTGTTTTCTTTATTCTTTATGATCTCTTTCGTCGCCTCTACCTTTTCCTCAAGTTTCTTTATCTCGTCCTTTTTAGTTCCGTTCGAAGTGTTTTTATCCCCGGCTGTTGTACCGGCAGATTTCCCTTCCCCCTGGACGGCAGGCGCCTTTGTCCCGCTTGCGTCTTCGGAAAATGAAGATCCGCCCATATATAATAGAAGGGCGACTGAGATTATTATTAAAGTTAAAATCCGTTTCATAGCATCTCTCTTACCTGAACATTACCTTATCTTCTTCCGTCAACTCCCCGTTATACACCCATATCGAATAGAGTAGCCGCTGGTCTATGATCTTCAGGAAAGTCCCGGTAAAATGCATCTTCTCTCCCCTGTTGAGCATGCTCACCTTGTCCTTATCATTCGAGAAGATCAGTATCTCGTAAGGTACGCCTTTCGGGCTCGCGGTGGTATCGAGCGTCACCCTGTAATAATGCCTGCTCGTATCGGTCCTCTCATCGAAGGTGTCCCAGTCCTCGACATTCTTTATCGTGCCGCTGACATTCATTTCGACATACCGGTACTGGTCGTCCATCTGAGCGCGCTGCAGGTCCGTGGCCGCGTTATACTCATCGACGAATATCTCCGGCTCCACTACGAGGCAATATGAAAAAGAAGCGCTGAAAACCAGGAACGCGACTACCGCTAAAGTACTTCCGATCGTCCGGCCCATCTACTCCTCCTATTTTTTCTTTTCCGATTTGGATTTCGCAAAATTGGACCCGCCTTCGGGTGCCAATTTCTGTATGATCTCTTTCTCCTTTTCGGCCAGAGGCTCTATCCTGGTCTCATAATCCTTCTTGGCGGCATTGAGCTTGTCCTTCTTGTCGTTCAGGCAGGCGTCGCGCTTTCTGTGAAACTCTTCTTTTATCTCGGCCAGCTTATCTCCGGAAGCCCTGGATATCTTGTCCACCTGGTTTTGATACTCTCTGGTCAGTTTTTCCTTCTGGTAGCCCAGGTCTCTCAGTTTCGAGCGCAGTTCATCCTGGTTCTCTTCGGCCAGAATGGAGGAAACCGCAAAACAGAACGCGAAGATCAAAGTGATCGTCAGGCACCATCTTTTCTTCCTCATATCCTTACCTCCTTTTTATACTATCCTACTTAATATAAACTACTTATGCAAGACATTTTTTTCGCGCCCGGTAGTCTGTAGTAAAAAATTGACTTTTACCGGCCGGACTGATAGAATTTAACCCGGCCATGCTGCAACGATGTCTATGGATTTAATCAAGGGAGGTACGATGGACAAGACAAATACTGCCAATTTGCAAGATGTGAACGAAATAATGGGAAAGGCGTCCTGCGCGGCGGGCATCTTCAGCCAGTTCGATCAGAAAAAGACGGACCGCATCGTAAAGGCGGTATATGAGGTTGGATTCAATAACCGCGTGAGACTGGCCAAGATGGCGCACGAGGAGACGGGCCTGGGTAACTGGAGAGATAAGGTAATAAAGAACGTCGTGGCCACCCAGTTCGTCTATGAAGATATCAAAAACCTCAAAACGGTCGGCATCATATCGGAAGACGAGGAAAAGGGGATCGTGGAAATAGCCCAGCCGTTGGGCCCTATATTCGCCCTCATCCCAGTGACCAACCCTACGTCGACCGTGATGTTCAAGATCCTGAGCGCGTTAAAAACGAGAAATCCCATAATAATCGGCCCTCATCCCAGAGCCGCTAAATGCAGCAACGAAACCGCCCGTATCTGTTATGAAGCGGCCATGAAAGAAGACGCCCCGGAAGACTGTATACAGTGGTTGGACAAGAGCTCCATGGAAATGACCCACGCCTTGATGAGCCACAAAAAACTGGCCCTCGTCCTTGCCACGGGAGGCGCGGCATTGGTCGGGGCGGCCTACAGTTCCGGTACACCGGCCATAGGGGTCGGGCCCGGCAACGTCCCGGTATTCATAGAAAAGAGCGCCGACATAAAATTTGCTGTAGAACAGATAATGTATTCAAAGACCTTCGACAACGGCACCATCTGCGCGAGCGAACAGGCCATCGTGGTGGAACGGGCGATAGCCGATAAGGTCAAAGAGGCCTTTGAACAGAATAACGCCCATTTTCTTTCGGAAGAAGATATAAAACGGATCGAAAAAATCGCCTTCGACAGCGAACGCGGGATAATGAATGCTTCAATAGTCGGGCAGAGCGCCGCGGCAATAGCCAAGATGGCCGGGGTCAAGGTATCTTCCAATGTGCGGTTATTGATAGCGCCCTTAAAAGAGATAGGCAAAAAGTGCCCTCTCTCGTGCGAAATACTTCCGCCGATACTCGCCTTTTATGCGGCCAATGATATCGAGCATGCCGTCAACCTCTGCATAGACCTTAATTTTCACGGAGGTATCGGCCACACCGTGAGCCTCTTCTCGAACGAC
>JAQUQN010000003.1:26255-36011 GCA_028716065.1 Candidatus Omnitrophota bacterium | reverse complement strand
AGATCATTCAAGCAAGTAAATTATGTCCTAACTCTATCTATTATAAATATACACTACAATATTGAGCAAAACAAGCCAACATACCTTGCTTTTTTATACCTTAACCATAAGATGAAAATTTTTAGGGTCCTAATCTAAACCTAAACCTCGTTATGTTCGCACAAATATGCTAAAGAGCTTATAGGGAAAATGTTCCCCCCGCTGTTTCGCTTTGCGAAACAAAGCGGCGGGGGTCGGTCTTTTGCTCAGTCGAAAAACGGGAACCTGCGGAACTCGGCCCCGTGGAAGGGGCCTCAGGCATCCTCGGTTCTTTTATTATCAAAACATTATTAAATATAACCGTTTTTCTCCTTCACAAAAGACCTAACATTTTCATTGTGCTCACTATAACTTCGGCTTAGGTTTATTCTATTCGCTACCCTAAAATTTCCCCCGTTCCCCAAGTAAAATTTTTCGGCTTCTTACAGAAGGCGGAACTTTTGTGGTACGCCGGAGCGACTGTATAAAAATGCGATACATTATGGCGTTTCAGGCTTTACCATCGCATTTTTATCCACAGCGAGCGAGGATGCCTAATCCGAGCGAGCGGCAAGCGGAGGCGGCCACAAAAGTAAACGCCTGCTTATCGCAGCCGAAAAATTTTACTTCTTGAGTATTTTACGGAACTCTTTGGTGAGGGCTGGGACGACTTCGAAGAGGTCGCCAACTATTCCGTATGTGGCGACCTTGAAGATGGGAGCGTCCGGGTCTTTATTGATAGCTACTATTACTTTTGAGGACTGCATGCCTATGAGATGCTGTATCTGGCCGCTTATGCCGCAGGCGATGTATAACTTAGGGCAGACGGTCTTCCCTGTCTGGCCTACCTGGTGCGAATACGGTATCCATCCGGCGTCCACGGCGCTGCGCGAGGCGCCTACTGCGCCGGACAGGACCTTAGCCAGTTCTTTAATTATCGAGAAATTCTCCGGCCCGCCAAGGCCGCGGCCGCCCGATACTATAATATCGGCCTCTGCCAGATTTACCGTCTCTTCTATCTCTTCCACCACATCAAGAAGCGTCGTCCTGGACTTAAGGATATCTTCTGGGTAACTTTTTCTTATAACCTCGGCCTTATGGAGCTTGTGTATCTCGGCCTCTTTCATAACCTTGTGCCGGACGGTAGCCATCTGCGGCCGGTGGTTCGGAGTTATTATAGTGGCCATTATGTTGCCGCCGAATGCGGGCCTCGTCTGTAAAAGCAATTTATCTTTATCGTCTATGTCGAGGCCGGTGCAGTCCGCGGTAAGCCCGGCATCTATCTTTATCGCGACCCTCGATATCAGGGACCTGCCTATGACCGTCGCCCCGCACAGCATCACTTCGGGTTTATATTCTTCTATGAGTTTTACCAGCACGTTGGTATAGGAATCGTCCTGGTAAAATTTTAGATGCGGCGAATCGACTACATATATCTTGTCCGCCCCGCGGCTCGAAAGCTCATTTATCCTTTCTTCTATTTCGTAGCCCAGGATAACGGCGCAAAGTTTGCCGCCGAGTTTTTTAGCCAATTTCTTACCCTCACCCAATAATTCATGCGATATCGTCTGTATGGCGCCCTTCTTCTGCTCGCAGAACACCCACACGTCCTTATAGGCGCTCAAATCCTTCTTTTCAGAGACCGCTTTTTCCAAAAGTATCGCGCCGAATTTACAAGTATCGACGCATGCGCCGCAAAGCGTGCACTTGGCAAGGTCTATGACGGCCTTTTTGTTGACGATCGCTATCGCGCCGAAAGGACAGGCCCTTACACAAAGCGTGCAGCCGGTGCACTTGGCAAGTATTACTTTTATCGCTTCGGTCTTTTTCATGATAATCTTATATTACGATATCTTTTAAAAGTTCTCCCAGCCTCTTGGCGATCTCAACGGCGTCGCCCTTTAATATCTCGCCGCCTTTTCTGGGCGGAGGAGTAAATATCTTCACCACCCTCGTTGGTGAGCCTTCAAGGCCTATGTTCTTGGTGTCCGCCTCGATATCCTCGGCTGTCCAGGTCGATATCTTGGCCGACTTGGCCTTCATCATGCCCTTTAAGGACGGCATCCTGGGAGTATTGATCTCTTTCACTACGGTAAAAAGGCACGGGACCGGCGTCTCGACGATGTCATAACCCTCTTCCGTCATGCGCTCGACCTTGGCTTTGTTAGCCGATATCTCTTCTATCTTCTTTACGAATGTCACCTGTGGTATGTCGAGGTGGGTGGATATGCCGGGGCCGACCTGCGCGGTATCGCCGTCCGAGGCCTGCTTGCCACATATTATGATATCGAAGGCGCCGATCTTTTTGATGGCACAGGATAGCGTATAGCTCGTCGCCCAGGTGTCGCTGCCCGCGAACTTCCTGTCGCTTACCAGGACCGCCTCGTCGCATCCGAGCGACAGCGCCTCGCGAAGCGCCTTATCCGCCTGCGGCGGGCCCATCGTTATCACGGTGACCTTGCCGCCGAAACGTTCTTTGAGCCGCACGGCCTCTTCAATGGCGTAGGTGTCGAACGGGTTTATCACGCTCTCTACGCCATCGCGGATAAGCGTATTCGTGACCGGATCTATCTTGACATCGGTGGTATTGGGGACCTGTTTGATGCAGACGATTATATTCATTACGCCTTGATGCTTTCCTTAATAAGATTCGCGGCGATGATGTTGCGCTGTATCTGGTTCGTGCCTTCGTATATCTGCGTTATCTTGGCGTCGCGCATGTACTTCTCTACCGGATAATCCCTCATGTAGCCGTATCCGCCGAATATCTGGACGGCGTCTACAGCCACCTTCATCGCAACGTCGCTGGCGAAGAGCTTAGCCATCGCTGACTCCTTCGCCACGCCCTTGGCGCCCGCATCGACCATCCGCGCGGTCGCGTAGACAAGAGAGCGCGCCGCTTCGACCTGCGTGGCCATGTCGGCAAGCATGTGCTGTATTGCCTGGAAACTCGATATCGGCTGGCCGAACTGCACTCGTTTACGGGAATATTCTATAGCGTGATCCAGTGCGCCCTGCGCTATGCCTACGGCCTGCGCCGCAACGCCCGGCCTGGAACTGTCGAAGGTCTTCATCGCGACTATAAAACCCATGCCTTCTTTCGAAATGAGGTTCTGTTTGGGGATCTTGCAATCCGTGAATATGACTTCTCTCGTGGCCGAGGCGCGGATACCCAGCTTCTTCTCTTTCTTGCCGAATTCCACGCCTTTCATGCCCTTCTCCACTATAAAAGCGCTCGCCCCGCGCGCGCCTTTTGTCTTGTCCGTCATCGCGATCACGGTATAGACCTCTGCCTCGCCGGCATTCGTTATCCACTGCTTCGTACCATTCAATATATAATAGTCGCCGTCTTTTCTGGCCGTGGTCTTTATGCTGCCGGCATCGGAGCCCGCCTCCGCCTCGGTTATACAAAATGCCGCCAGGCGCTTCCCCTTCGCGATATCCGGAAGGTATCTCTTCTTCTGTTCGTCGCTGCCGTAAAGTAGTATGGGAAATGTCCCCAGCGCTGTTCCGGCAAATCCAAGCGCTATGGCGCCGCACGCCTTCGACAGCTCCTCGGCGACGATACACATATCCATTACGCCGCCTCCGAGCCCCCCGTAGGCCTCTGGTATATATATGCCGAATATGTCACTGTCAGAGAGGACCTTCATTATCTCCCAGGCAAATTCCTCGCTCTCGTCATACTTCGCTGCTACGGGCCTGATCTTATCCTTCGCTATCTGGCGCGCCAGGTCCCTTATCATTATCTGCTGTTCAGTGAATAGATAATCCATAGTGCACTCCTCATTTAGGGTTGAGGTCAAGGTCGAGGTTGAGGCATAATCTTAACCTTATTCTGAACCTTAACCTTTTATTTACGTGAATTTTCTTGTGACGAGCGTGGCATTATGGCCGCCGAAACCCAGCGCGTTCGACATGGCGATGTTCACCTTAGCTCCGCGCGGCTTGTTCGGCACGTAATCCAGGTCACAGTCAGGGTCAGGCGTCTCGTAATTTATGGTCGGTGGCACGATACCGTTCTTGATGCTCAGGGCGCATACGACCATCTCGACGCCGCCGGCCGCGCCCAGCAGGTGGCCCATTACCGATTTCGTGGAACTGATGGCCAGTTTCTTCGCATGAGGGCCGAAGACATTTTTTATGGCCAGCGTTTCGATTTTATCATTATATATAGTAGAAGTACCATGCGCATTGATATAATTCACCTCTTCGAGCTTCACGCCCGCGTCTTTAAGAGAGGCACGCATGCAACGGGCTCCGCCGTCGCCTTTAGGGTCGGGTGCGGTCATGTGATAAGCGTCTCCGCTCATTCCGTATCCTATTAATTCACAATATATGGGGGCGTTACGTTTCATGGCATGTTCCATCTCTTCGAGTATGACTATCCCGGAACCTTCTCCTATCACGAACCCGTCCCTATTCTTGTCGAACGGCCTTGATGCCTTTTCCGGTTCGTCGTTCCTGGTCGACAGGGCTTTTAAAGCGCAAAAACCTCCGAAACCCATAGGAGTGATAGCCGCTTCCGCGCCTCCGCTGAACATGATGTCTGCCTCATCCCTCTGTATGATCCTGAAAGCATCGCCTATGGCATGATTGCCTGTGGCACAGGCCGTGGCGACCGCTGAGTTCGGACCCTTGACCCCGAACATTATGGATATCTGGCCTGAAGCCATGTTTACTATGAGCATGGGTATCAGGAACGGCGATATCCTTCCAGGGCCCTTTTCCGGACCTAACTTAAGATATTGAGTATGTTCGGCCTCGATTATATGAAGGCCTCCTATACCTGAACCGACAAATACGCCTATCCTGTCCCTGTCCTCTTTATCAAGATCCAGTTTGGAATTAGCAAGGGCTTCTTTTGCGGCGACAACGGCAAACTGGGTAAAGCGGTCCATCCGCTTTATCTCTTTTGCCGATAAAAACATGGAGGAATTAAAATCTTTGACTTCCGCGGCTATCTTGGAAGTAAAGTGGGCAGGATCAAACCGGGCTAAGCGTTTTACACCGCTTTTACCTTCGAGAACGGATTTCCAAAATACCTCAACGTTGTTTCCTATGGGAGATACTACGCCAAGGCCGGTTACGACGACACGTCTTTTCTTAGACATTATAAACTTTTACTTGCCGGCCTTCTCTTCGATATACCTGAGGGCGTCTCCGACTGTCGCGAGCTTCTCGGCTTCCTCATCAGGTATCTCTATGCCGAACTCTTCTTCCAGGGCCATGACGAGCTCGACTGTATCCAAAGAATCAGCGCCCAGGTCATCTACGAATTTGGCGCTGTCGGTCACTTCTTCTTTCTTGACTCCAAGCTGGTCCGCTATAATCTGCCTTATCTTATCTTGCGATACGGCCATTTTACCTCCTTTTGTAGCTTTTAGCCCTTATCCTTAAGGTTAAAAACCAAAAGCCATTTTTACATAACCATTCCGCCATCGACCTGGACAACTTGTCCGGTTATATAAGCGGAATCGTCGCTGACCAAAAATAATACGAGGTTTGCCACATCCTGCACGGAACCAAGCTTGTTCAACGGAATGAACTTAAGCATCTCTGTCTTGACTTCATCCGAAAGCTTGGCCGTCATCTCTGTCTGGATAAAACCCGGAGCAACGGCGTTTACCCTAACGTTTCTCGAGGCCAGCTCCTTGGCAACCGATTTTGTCAAAGCGATCAGGCCGCCCTTTGAAGCGGCGTAGTTTGCCTGACCGGCGTTTCCCATTATACCTATTATAGAAGCGATGTTCACTATCCTGCCGTCACGCTGTTTCATCATTATCTTGGACAACGCCTTTATGAAATTGAACGCGCCTTTCAGGTTTACGTTCAAGACCATGTCCCAATCGGCTTCGGACATCCTTACCACGAGTCCGTCTCTTGTTATGCCGGCATTGTTTACAAGTATATCGATTTTTTTAAATTTGTCAAGCGTTTTTTGGACGAAGGAATCGACCTGGTCGGGCCTGGTAACGTCCACGACCCCCGTGAAGACCGTCCGGCCCAGCTTCTCCATATCGGCCCTGGCGCTTTCAAGAGTTTCAGCATTAACATCACAAATAGCTATATCCGCTCCTGCCTTTGCAAGTGTTGCAGCTATCTCTCTGCCTATGCCTCTTGCTCCGCCCGTGATGAGCGCGGTCTTCCCGTTTAGATTCATCTCTTCCTTTCCCTGCCTCCGCCTACACGTTTCTTTGCGAAGCGGATAAACTTTAGGCATATTTTAACGAGAATGCCGTTTTTGTCAAGATATTTTTATCTCACCCTTCATAAACTCCGTATGTATACAAGAGGCTTGTCTCCTCTATCCTGACCGGTACTATATTGCCCTTCAGGTCGTCAGGGCCGTCAAAGAGGACCTTTATATAATTATCCGAATAACCTGTGAGCAGGCCGGAGTTTTTATCCCTTCTTGACTCCACGAGCACATTCACCGACCTGCCTGAAAAAAGGTTTCTGTAGAGGTAGGAGGATCCAAGGCATGCGACTTTGAGCTGGTAATGGCGAGTTTTCACGATATCGGGTCCTATCTCTTGCGGCATGTTGAAGGCCGCCGTCCCCTCTCTTTTACTGAAGGTGAATATGTGCGTCCTTGACGGCAGAAGCCTCTTCACAAAATCTACGGTATTTTTAAAATTCCGGTCCGTTTCTCCGGGAAAACCTACAAGTATGTCGGTAGTGATGGCTATTCCCTCGAATGCGCGCCTTACCATCTCGATCTTGGTAGCGTATTCTTCGACCGTATAGGGCCTGTTCATCTTCCTGAGTATTTCATCATCTCCGGATTGAAGGGGTACATGGAGATGTCTGCATATCTTTCTGCTCCTGGCGATACAATCTATAAGCTCATGGGTAACATACGCCGGTTCGATGGAACTCAAGCGTATCCTGAAATCCCCGTCCATCTTATTCAATTCATTTAAAACGTCCGTCAGGTCCGTGCCCTTGATACCCATCTCTTTGGCAATGGCGTTCGAAGGCAGGTCCTTGCCCCATGCTCCGAGACAAATTCCGGTAAGGATTATCTCCTTGAATCCCTTGTCGACCAGGGCCCTGACTTCATCTACCGTATCCCTTATCGGCTTGGATTGCAAACTGCTTCTTACGAGCGGAACCTTGCAGTAGGAGCAAAAATTTTCGCACCCATCCTGTATCTTTACGAACGCCTTCGTATGGTCTTTGAAACCGGTAATTTTAAGTATATCCTTTGACACCTTGACACTTTGACGCTTTGACGCATCGTTTAATATCTCCGCTATCCTGTTCTTGTCGCTATTTTTAATTATGTGGGCGACACCGGGCAGGGATGAAATTTCCTCGGAATTTTTCTCTACATAACATCCGGTGACCGCTATCTTCGCGGCCGGATTCGATCTGTGCATCGCGGAGATAATGCGGCGCGACTCCTTATCGGCATCTGCGGTCACGGTACATGTATTTACTATATATAGGTCGGCGATATCTTCCGCCAGGCACTCTTTAAAACCAGACCTTTCCAGTATCTCCCTCATCGCCTGGGATTCATACTGGTTCACCTTACAGCCGAGCGTCTTTATGAAGAATCTCTTTGAAGTGCTATTCTGTGAATTCATAA
The DNA here is from genome assembly GCA_028716065.1 of Candidatus Omnitrophota bacterium. Classification (GTDB taxonomy): domain Bacteria; phylum Omnitrophota; class Gorgyraeia; order 2-01-FULL-45-10; family 2-01-FULL-45-10; genus JAQUQN01. The sequence continues at coordinate 28,396 of JAQUQN010000003.1, read as the reverse complement.
TTTAATATCGACAGCGCCGCCACAGCGGCCGTGTCGCTCTTTAAAACCCTGGACCCGAGGCTCACGGGCTTAAAATTATTTTCTATGGCCGATCCTACCTCGCCGGGTGTAAAATCACCTTCGGGTCCTATGGCTATCGCTATCTTTCCGCCGCCAAAACCCTTCAGGGCATCTTTTAGCCCCGATCTCTCTTCGGTCAAGGCGGCTATGATGGCCAGGTCATATTCGCTGGAATTTTTGAGCGCCTCCTCGAAATCTTTCACATCGCCTATCCTCGGTATATCGCGTCTGCCGCATTGTTTTGATGCCTCAAGGGCTATCCTCTTCCATCTGGATACGTTCGAAATGCTCTTCCGCTCATCCCAGCGTACGATCGTTCTTTTCGTCATTACTGGCAAAACAGTGTCTACGCCCAACTCTGTGGCCTTCTCCACTATATAGTCCATCTTGTCCTTCTTGGGTATGGCCTGAATCAACGTTATCCTGGAGGCGGTTTTAGATAAGGGGCTGCGCGTTTCGACTACCTCCACTACAAGAGATTTCCTTTTAACATCCTTGATAAACCCTACATACTCTTTACCCGTACCATCAAACGCCACGACCTTGTCCAAAACTTTTAAGCGCATCACGTCCAGTATGTGATGCGCCTCACTGCCGCTTATTAAAATCCGGTTTCCTTTTACGGCCTGTTTAGGTACAAAAAATCTGCTCATTTACCCTTCTCTCCGAAAACCTCCGCGCTAAATACATAAATTTCGGTGGCGGGGTCTTTCCAGGCATCCGGGGCAAGGCCTGCCTTGTGGCCGCAGAGGCTCGTCAGGAACTCATCCCTGTTCCAACCGGTCTCATCCGCTACCTGAGGCAGGTAGACGCCGCTCATGAAGCCCCGCCTCACGAGTACACCATGGCCCGGGATCTTGACCTCGGTATAATTTGAGACTTTTTTCAAGGGAGACAATACGGATATCTCTATGTCGATCTTATCTATCTCCTGAGGAGTAAGGCGGGAGAATCTGGGATCACCCGTAGCTGCCTCTATGGCCATGCTGGCCACGGTCTGATACAAGGGCCCTTTGCCTATCATGTTACCTATACAGCCTCTCAATTCGCCGTTCTCGTGCAGTGTTACGAAGGCGCCCATCGGTTCATTCAGGATCGGGTCTTTTTCAGTGAACTGCATCCGTTTTCCATCCTTCACAAAACTGGTTATCGACTCTCTCGCTATCAGAAGTAACCTCTTCTTCTGGGTGTCGTTTAGCATGTCCGACTCCTTTTTTCTTTCTTCTTTTTGCTGAAAGCTGACAGCTGAAGACTGAAAGCCATCTTTATATATCGCCGCGCTAAGATATCCTACCACCCTGGACCTGCCGCCCATGGGATACGTATCGCCCGAATTGGCGTATTTCAAGATTTCGACCTTATCGTAACCCATCTTTTCAGCCGCCAATAAAGTCGCCGTGATGGGCATTATTCCGCAAAGTTCGCATATGCCGAGTTGGGCTTCGTCATACAGCTCTTTCGCCTTCACCTCTTCAAGCAGCTTGATGGCACGCCTGTCGATCTCATTCGCTTCTTCGTACCGGTGAAAATGCGACATGTCGGTGCTCGCTACTATCAGGTAGTCTTCCCTGTCTTTCAGGGCAGCGGCCAGTGCGTCTGCCAGAATGACAGCATCGCCGTAAGACTGGTTACCGAACGCTATGGGAACTATCTTCGCGTCTTTAAAGACGTATTGAATGAAGGGTATCTGCATCTCCACCGAATTTTCATCCTTGAAGAGAGCGGGATTATAACTTATTCGCGGATTTCGCGAGATTATATCGTCGGCCAATTTCTCATCGACCCGGATATCGCCCAGCGGAGTGGAGAACGCACCTTGATTGTAAACGGAAATTCCGTCGAAATATTGCCGGTGGCTGAAACCTATCAGGATGACGGTCTTCACGTCCTGGTTTTGCGCCGCCTTGAACCCATATGCGGCTACTGGCGCTGAAAATTCATAACCGGCGTGAGGCGATAGAATAGCGAAAATCCTTCCGTCTATCTTTTTGGGATCGGCTTCTTTGAGATACTTTTCGAGGGAAGAGCTCAGGGCCCGTTTCGATCCTGGATACCAGGTTCCGGCGAGGTCCGCTTTCTTC
>JAQUQN010000003.1:0-26155 GCA_028716065.1 Candidatus Omnitrophota bacterium | reverse complement strand
TGGTGGAGCCGACGGGAATCGAACCCGTGACTCAGCGTTGCGAACGCTGCGTAATCCCTCTTTACTACGGCCCCAATTTTTCGATAGAAAAATTGATCCTGAGAACGCGACGAACAGGAGCGTTCGAAGGACCTTAAACCGTAAATCCTACCTCTTATACCCTACCGGAAGAACATACAACGGCTTGACATCTTTTGGCAGATTCAAGACTTTTGCCACTGCCGCATCGGTAAATGCGCCGACGGCCACGCTCGACAGTCCCAGGGCGGCCGCCTGCAAGAAAACATTTTCTGCCGCATGCCCCGCCTCCATGTCCGTATAACGTATCCCGCGCTCTCCGTATCTCGACGTGACCCTTTCATAGACAGCGCAGATGATTATATCCACGGGCGCTTCTTCTACAAAACTCTGCCCGTATGCCGCTCGACTCAAGCCCTTCCTGAGGTCCTCTGTCGATATCAATTCTAATTTATGTCCGTCCGGAAGATAATGGAAGAGTCCGTCTTTCTTCGCCACATATACCTCGAGCGGATATAATGCCCCTGCCGACGGAGCGGACCGTAAACCCCTTGATTTGTCCGTCACACCCTGAGCCGCCCATAAAAGCTGCGAGATATCATCAAGCGATATTTCGCGGGAAGAATAGTTCCGCACGGAACGCCTGGCGCGGATCGACTCTTCGACCGACATGCCGCCTTTAATACGGGGTTCCGGAAGCTTCATCTCTTTCATGATCTCAGCCATTTGCTCCGATACAAAAAAAATGGAGAGAAAAATGGCCGACAAAATGTAGACGGTTAGTTTACGCATGAATCTATCCAGTCAAGATAATCCCTGTTCGCAGAGACGATGGGCAAGGCTATGATCTCGGGCACATCGTAGCCGTGTATTTGTTTTATCTTCCGCTCAACCTTTCTGAAATTAGTCCTTCTCGTCTTCAGGAGAAGCAGTATCTCGCTTGCCCTGTCGACCTTATCCTTCCACCAGAATTTAGATTCGACCCCGGACACGATATTCCCGCACGCTATTACCCTGTTGGTAAGAAGCGAGGCGATTATCCGTTCCGCCTCTTTTCTGGAGCCGCAGGTAACCATTATAAGTATAAAGTCAGTTCGCATGGAACCCCACGGGCTTACGCCCGTGGTCCCTTTCTTTGCCCCCACCAGATTTGCTTCGCAAATCTAACGGTGGGGGTATCCGCCTACCCGCTTCAGCGTGACATCCGCCGAAGCATCTGGTCGCATTCATCCACGGGCTAACACCGGTGGTATTTTGCGAAGGCGGATAAAATTCCGATAGTCCGCTCACGACGGTATTATAATGAATGTCCACGGTATCCTCTTCGTTAATCGCGTATCCGCCGGCCAGCACAACCGCAACCGGAAGGCTGTAACTCTTCGCCTGGCTGTAAATAAATACGTCTCTCTTCCTAAGCCCTTCTTTTGTCAGGGCCAGCCCGCCTATCCTGTCTTCCTTATAAGGGTCCGCGCCGGCCACGTATAACAGGAATTCGGGTTTAAAACTGCTGATTATCTTGGGTACATTTTCATAAAGAGCTTTTAAATATTCCTTGTCGGATGCCCTGTCGTGCAGTCCTATATCCAGCGTCGAGCGAGGCTTGAAAAAAGGATAATTATTCTCCTGATGTATGGAAAAGGTGAAGACATCCGGCCTGGAGGTGAATATGGAAGCTGTTCCGTTCCCCTGATGAAGATCGCAGTCGATTATTAAGGCCTTCTTGATAATATTATTGTTTATCATGCAACTGATGCTTATGGCTATGTCGTTCAATACACAAAAACCTTCCCCATGGTCGGGAAAGGCATGGTGGAACCCTCCACCTATATGTATTCCTATCTTATCTTCCATGGCGATCCGTGCCGCAAGAATAGTCCCGCCGCAGCATATCAAAGACGCCCTCACCAACTCCCTGGAGTACGGCAACTCCAGCCTTAAGATCTCATCCTTGTTCAGGGTTCCTTTTTTTAATTTATCGAGATATGCCGGTTCGTGGACCGCTAAAACATCCTTTTCGCAAGCGGCATCGGGGGTCACTATCTCTATATCATTTCTGAAAGGCGATTCCTTTAATAGTCTTTCTCTTATCCGGTTATATTTTGAGGTTGGAAATACGTGGTTTCCGATATCGACCGCATAGTCTTTCGAATAAACGAGTCTTATCCTTCTGGGCATCTTATCAAGTATGAAAGATGGTACGGGCGACCTACGTCAGCTCTTTTATCATGCCGCTGACGGCATCCTGGATCAATTCCCAGTCTTCCTGGTTATGGACAGCAAACTTCTGCTTTCTCTTCCAGCCGCCTTCTTCCCTCTTCTGCCAGAGATAAAAACAGACCTGCTTTCTTCCATAACTCTCAAGAAGCACAACAGCGGACCACCAGCCGAAACGTTTGTTGATGGTCTTTTGATCCAGAACTTTGAGAGGCGCTACTATCGGTACCTTCTCTTCATCTCTTAAACTCTTCTCAGCCATATTGACCTCGTTTCTTATCTCCTCAAATAGACATGATAATCCGAACCTGATTTCTCTACTACCACATGGCCTTCTCTGGCCAACCAACCTATGCTCATCAATGCCCTGTCCCTATCTACGGATATGCCGGAAACTATATCCTTAAGATAGCTCTTGCCGTGCTGGTCAAGATAATGCCATACATCTCCGGCCGTTATCCCAATCTCCGTGATCATCTACCCACCCCCTTCTGATTTTCCTCTTTCTTATTGTAGCTGCCGCATAGCGGACAGACCGATATATCTTCGTGTTTCGAATCTATGTAGGTATTATAACAGACCGGGCATTTCCATATAAATTCTATATCCTTGGCCGCGACAGTCCTTATGCCCTTATATCCATATATTATCCAAATAAGCAAGGTGATAATTACAGAGAATAGTACATATATGAATATAGCAGTAGTTATATCCAATTTTATCATAATATTATTATATAAGGCAAATATTTTTATTCGATATGAAAGTTGGGTTCGGCCTTTGTCCCGCTTACGGCATCTATGATAAGAGGATGCAGTCTTTTAGCGCTTGAACCGAACGCGTCCTTCGTATCATCTTCGCCGACGGCAGGCCGGCCAGCCCTGAATGTTCCCACATCTACACGTATCTCTTCCAGGTCCTCCATGTACCTTTTTTCCAATACTGAACTCTGCGGCCGTTCTATCCGGACCTCCATGGCCCCTCTTTCCAGTATCGGGCCCAAAAAGGATACCCTGGAAAATGTCGCCTGTTTCATTTTACCCGGAGTTATCACTACCTTGACAGCAGTCAGCCAGAATAGATGCCATACGACCGAAAAGAGGATCGCCAGGACAAATATCCTATCCAGTTTTATTTTCGATACAACGTTTGTCCATGACCCTTGACCCATACCCCTTATCCCTTCATATACTATTCTATTGATTTGTCGCTATATTGGCCTGCGAGACACCTTTCTCTCTGCAGAGGTCCCAGACTTCGACTATCCTTCCCAGTGAAGCGCGGCTATCGGCCTTGATGAGAAGCCCCAGCTTTTCCTTCGCTATGGTGCTCAACTTGGACGCCAGTTCTTCGCGCGATATTTCTCTGTCGTCGAGATATATCCTGTCGTCCTTTGTTATTATTATAACTGCCGTCCCCTGCTGGAGGACCTCGCTCGTCACGGCCTTGGGCAGGTTTACTCTTATGCCGGGCTGGAATATAAAACTGGACGTGAACATGAAAAATATGAACAAGAGAAAGAAGACGTTGACCAGCGGTGTAAGGTCGATTATACCTTTCTCTATCTTAAAACGCCTCTTAAACTTCATAAGTGTCTCTTTTGGAGGAGAGCAGATTTACGAGGTCGGTGGCGCTCCTCTCCATGTCATACACGAGGCTGTCTACCTGGCTAACGAGATAATTGTACGCCACATATGTCGGTATCGCCACCGCGATGCCGGCAAGTGTCGCTAAAAGCGATTCCCAGATCCCGCCTGCGAGGTCACCCGGATTCACAGGCGCCATCGCCAGCGCCTTGGTCTGAATTACCTGGAAGGCCTTTATCATGCCGGTGACCGTTCCCAGGAGCCCCAAAAGAGGCGCTATGTGCGCGATGGTAGCGAGTATCGGAAGGTGCCTTTCCAGGCGCGGTATCTCAAGCTGCGCCGCCTCCTCGACCGCTTCCCTTATCTCCGGCTTTGATCTGTCGTGTTTAAGGATGCCTGCCTTGATTATGTGCGCGATGGGTCCGGGCGTCTTATTACACATCTCTATCGCCTCAATGATCTTGTTGCGGCGGATAACGCTGATTATGTCATCCATGAATTTATTGGAGTCTATCCTGGCCCTGTTCAGGTGGTATACCCTTTCGATAATCACACCCAGCGCCAGGATCGACGCTAAAATTATCAAATAGATCATCGGGCCGCCTTTTTGCAAAAAATCCCACATACATTCCTCCTCGTAATATTCTCGTTAGCGAAAAGTGTAAAGCGAAAAGCGTAAAGTTAAAACTCAAAATTTAAAGCGTTTTAAATTTTACACTTTTCCCGCCTTTTGCGGGATCCCGCTACGGCGGGAAATTTTACGTTTTACGCTTTACGTTTTACGCTTACTTCGCCCCTCGCCACTTGAGCCACTCGAGCCTCTTCTTTGCGAGGGCCGATTCTTCTATATTCATGTCGACCAGTTTTTCATACATCTTTTTCGCTTCGTCCGGCTTGTCCAGCCGCTCGAAGAGCTGCGCGCACTTGAGCTGAGCCCGGTTTGACCAGAAGGTCCCCTTGGAATATAGGTACGGGACCTTTAGATATTCTTTAACGGCCTGCTGAAGGTCACCCTTCTCCTCGAACAGCTCCGCTATCTCATACTGGATCTGAGAATTCGTCTCGTTGTTATCATTGCCGAGAGCGTGCCTGAAATATTCTATGGCCGCGTCATAATCCTTGTCATTCTTCTTCAGTTTGGCTATCCTTCTATACGCGGTCTTCACGAATTCGGAATCCGGAAACCCTGATATCAGCTCCTCAAATCTTCTCACGGCCTCGGCAGACTTACCCGCCTCGCTCAATGTAACGGCAAGCTGGAAAAGCGCGTTATCGGCTATATCCAAAGAAGGGTAATCTTTCAGGATATTCGAATAATAATCGGCCGCCTTATCGTATTGTCCCTTCGAACGATAGTATTCACCGAACCAGTACTTAACGTCCGGCGCCAGGTCCGATTTCGGGTAATCCTTTAAAAAGGAGTTGAATTCTTCCAGCGCTTCCGATTCTTTGTGATCATTATAATAGCACCATCCGAGCTGATACCTGGACATACGCCTGATATCGGCATCAGGCGTATCTTTTATTATAGCCCTGAACATCTTGACGGCATTATTATACCTGCCCCTGTAATACATCGAATTCGCGAGGTAGAATCTTGTCTTGAAGGCCAGTTCGCCGCCGGAGAATTTTTCAATCAGGCGCGTAAATTCGGAAGAGGCCCTTTCATAATCGCCGAGCTTGAAATACGACATGGCCAGGCTGAAGAGGGTCTTTTCCCTGAAGGCCGTCTTTGGAAAATTCACCAACACGCTCTGGTATGACAGGATGGCCCGGTCATATTTTTCGGTAGCGAAAAATATATTGCCTATCTGGAACTGCGCATAATCGGCCAGGACACTGTCGGGATATTTATCAAGGACGATATCGAAACTCTCTATCGCCTTGTCATATTCCTTCTGGTCAAAATATATATCTCCGATCTTGCACACCGCGCTTGCGCTCAGGTAAATGTCCTTGGACTCCTTCTCTATCCAGATGAATTCATAAAGTGCGTCTTCATAACTTTTCCGGATCGCGTATATCCAGCCGAGTTCGTAGTGAAATTTATCGATGTATTCGGATCCCGGAAATTTTTCTATCGCCGAACGGCATAGATCTTCGGCTTCTCCGTATCTGCCGGTCCCGTAAAGTATCTTTATTTTTCGAAGGTACGCTTCGGGCGCGGCATCTTCATCGGCATACTTTTCTATGATCTCATTGTAAATACTCAAGGCATCGCCCTCTTTCCCAAGTTTTTCATAGTTTTGGCCCATGCCCAATAGCGAGTCGCTCTTTAAAAAGGCGTTGCCGGCGCCTCCGGCGCATGCCTTGAATTCTTTCAGGCTATTTTCGTATTCGCCTGTCTGTAAATATGCCTGCGCCATCCTGTATATGGCAAAATTTGACCACCGGGCCTCCGGCGATATTGAAAGCGCCCTTTTGAAAGCTGGAATGGAATCTTTATACCTTCCAAGGTAAAAGAGGGATTCCCCGTATAGATAGTAGGCCTCGCTCAACCTTTCAGACACCGGAAATTTTTCGATAAATTTCTTAAGCTCTTTTTCTGCTTCAGCGTAATTCCCCAGGATGTATTCGCATTCTCCAATCTTGAACTGCGATTCCATCGCTATCTTTTCGAATGGATATTTCAAGACGACTTCCCTGAAGGAGTTGACGGCGCTTTCAAAGGACCCCAACTTATAATAACACCATCCCTTGCCGTAGGAGGCATAACCCAGGTATTTCGATGAAGAAAACTTATCTGCCACCTTTTGATAGCACTCCAGCGCACGCTTGAAATCTCCGGTCTTGAAGCATGTCTCCGCGGTCCAATAAAGGGCCTCGTCATGGAACTTGCTTCCGGCCGGGTCATTTAAGACCAGGTCGAACTCATAAAGCGCCTTGACGGGCCTGTTCTGCTGATAGAAGGAACGCCCCAGCAATACATGGGCCTCCACGGCGTGGGCGGTGCGCGGATATGAACGGAGGAAACTTTCGGCCTTCTCCTGAACGAGGTCATACAAACCGTCATTGAAGGCCTTCTTCGTGAATATGAAATCCGCTTCTTCGGAATTTTCCGCCGCAAAGGTAAAAGCGGCCGCAAAAATAAACAGGGTTAAAAATATAAGGTTTTTATTTATTAATGCTGATAGCTGAAAGCTGATAGCTGAAAGCCTCATTTTAACACTTCCTTAAGATATCTTCCCGTATATGACCTGGGATTCCTGATTATCTCTTCAGGGGTCCCCTTTGCCACCATTTCGCCGCCTTCATCCCCGCCCTCAGGCCCGAGGTCTATTACATAATCGGATGTCTTGATGACATCAAGATTATGTTCGATAACCAGGACTGTGTTTCCCTGCGAAGTGAGCGCCTGAAGCACGTTCAATAGTTTATCTATGTCGGCAAAATGCAATCCTGTGGTCGGTTCGTCCAATATATAAAGAGTCCTGCCGGTGGACGTCTTCGAAAGTTCGGTAGCCAGTTTTATTCTCTGCGCCTCCCCTCCGGAAAGCGTGGTGGCGGACTGCCCCAATTTTATATAACCAAGCCCCACTTCGAAAAGGGTCTTCAGTTTGTTCCTGACGGAGGGTATGTTCGCGAAAAGGCTCAAGGCCTCCTCTACCGACATCTCCAGAACTTCGGCTATGGACCTCCCCTTATATTTGACTTCGAGCGTCTGTTCATTGAACCTCTTCCCCTTACAAACCTCGCATTGCACATAGACATCGGGAAGAAAATGCATCTCTATCTTTTTTATCCCGTCGCCGGTACATGCTTCGCACCGGCCGCCCTTGACGTTGAAACTGAACCTCCCCGGTTTGTAGCCGCGCACCTTCGCTTCGGGAAGACGGGAAAATATGTCCCGTATCGGGGCGAATGCCCCGGTGTATGTGGCCGCATTCGACCGCGGCGTCCTGCCTATCGGCGACTGATCTATCACTATGACCTTATCTATGGCCTCCGTGCCCTCTATCCGTTTATGCGCTCCGACCGGCTCCCTGGACCTGTAAAACCTTTTGGCGAGTGCCCTGTAGAGAATATCATCGACTAGAGTACTTTTACCGGAGCCGGAAACGCCCGTAACACAGACGAAAAGGCCGAGGGGTATTTCCACATCTATCGATTTAAGATTATGCTCGCTGGCGGCGATTATCTTTAGCGCCTTCCTGCCCTTGTAGGGCCGCCTCTTACCGGGCACGCTTATCTTCAGCTGCCCGTTCAGGTATCTCGCCGTAAGAGATCCTTCGGAATTCAGTATCTCTTCAATGGTGCCGCTTGCCATGATCCTGCCTCCGTGCTCTCCCGCGCCCGGCCCCAGATCTATTATATGGTCCGCTTTTCTTATCGTCGCCTCATCATGCTCCACGACGATAAGGGTATTACCCAGCTCCCTCAATGCCTCCAGCGTATCCAATAGTTTGGAATTATCCTTCTGGTGCAGTCCTATGCTCGGCTCATCGAGAATATATATGACTCCCACCAGCCCGGAGCCTATCTGCGTAGCCAATCTTATTCTCTGCGCCTCGCCGCCTGAAAGCGTGGCACTGCGCCTGTCCAACGTCAGGTAATCCAAGCCTACATTGACCATGAAGAGGAGCCTTGAATTTATCTCTTTCAGGATCTGATGCGCTATCTTTTTTTGGGTATCGGTAAGCTGCAGTCCGTTCAAGAACTCCTTGAGCCGTTTGATCGGAAGGCCTGTCAGCTGAGCGATGTTCATGCCTCCGACCGTAACGGAAAGGCTCTCCGGTTTGAGCCTCGCCCCATAACATACCGGGCAAGGCAGGACCGACATATATTTGTTTATCTCTGTCTTGATAAATTCGCTTTCAGTCTCACGAAACCGCCTCTCCAAATTCGCTATTACACCCTCAAAACTTCCCCATCCCGGGCCTTCCTCGCCGTAAAGCACTATTCTTTTGGCTTCCTTGCTGAGGTTCTTGAAAGGAGTCTGGACATCGAAACCCACCCGGTGCGCAAGAGACCTCAATAATCTTCTGTAATATAAATAGAGCCCCTTTCCGCCCTTTCTCCAGGCGTCGACGGCGTCTATGACGGGTTTCGATTTGTCCGGTATCACCAGTTCGGCATCTATCTCCATCTTATTACCTAGGCCGCCGCAGGCCGGACAGGCACCGTAAGGTGAATTGAAAGAGAATATCCTCGGAGCCACTTCCTCTATACTGATGCCGCAATCCGCACATGCATATTGTTCATTGAACAGGGTCTCAGGGAATGGGAGACGCGGCCCGGGTTCGGGACTGACTATGACCAGGCCTTTACCTGCCCCCAGAGCCGTCTCTACGGAATCTGTAAGGCGCTTACGGATGTCCTGTTTTAAGATGAGCCTGTCCACCACGATCTCTATGTCATGCTTCTTTTTCTTATCGAGCTTTATCGGCTTCTCGAGTTCCAGTATTTTGCCGTCGACCCTCACCCTCACGAACCCTTCTTTTTTTATCCCCTGGAAGAGGTCTCTGTATTCTCCCTTCCTGCCTCTTACCAGAGGCGCCAGGATCAGTATCTTTGCGTCAGCCGGAAGTTTCAATACCCTTTCCACTATCTCCTGTGAGGTCTGTCTCGTTATGGGTTTTTTGCATCTGGGGCAGTGCGGCATGCCAATGCTTGCGTAAAGAAGCCTTAAATAATCGTAAACTTCAGTCTGAGTGCCTACCGTAGAGCGGGGATTGGAGCCTGCGCTCCTCTGTTCGATGCTTATCGCCGGAGACAGCCCCTCTATGTATTCTACATCCGGCTTCTGCATCTGTTCGAGAAACTGCCGCGCGTAACTCGAGAGGCTCTCCACGTACCTTCTCTGCCCTTCGGCGTAAATGGTATCGAATGCCAGAGAGGACTTTCCCGAACCCGAAAGTCCCGTTATGACGACAAGGCGGTTGCGGGGAATCTTTATATCCAGATTCTTGAGATTATGTTCCCTTGCCCCTTTTATGAATATATATTCCTTTTTCATATAATATTAGCAAGATATCAGGATGATTTTAGCATAGGCGGGAAAATAAGACAAGGAGATAGCATTGCCATCTCCTTGTCTTATCTAAACAACGAAGGATTCTACCTTCTCTTTTTCTTTCTTCCGCCTCTTAGCATCTTCGCGCGAGAGACATCACCGCGCTTGTCGATGAAATAGAGGTACCCTTTCACCTTCTTTACGCAGGGTTTCGCTATGACCTTCCCGCCGCCGCCTTTTTTCTTGCCTCTGGCCATCTTCGTCTCGACGACGTTCCCTCTCTTATCGACGTAATAAAGATAACCCTTTTTACGTTTTATTCCTACCTTTGCGACTTTCTCTGCCATTTCAAGTCACCTCCTTTCGAATGTATTTATTTTAAACCGTTAAGACGCATCTGTCAAGTTTCTCGTCGCTATTTTTTTCTACTGCCCCTATCTGTATATACTCGCGATTCACTCTGGCGATGCTGTTGAAAATGTTCATCTTTACGTAGTCGCAGTCCTTTTCGACGGCGGAAATGAACCGCTTCATCATACTTCTCTTCGATTTATCCGAATGCGGGCATGTTGATAACTGGGCTGGAAATTTTGATTCCCTGGCGAATTTCTTAAGGGCCGATTCCTCGACATAACAGAGCGGCCTTATTATCACTATCTTTCCTCCAAAGAGCTCCTGTCTCGGATTCATCGCCGAAAATTCGCCGTGATAGAACATGTTCAAGAGAAGCGTTTCTATAATATCGTCCTTGTGGTGGCCGAGAGCGACCTTGGTGCAACCTAGCCTGTCGGCAAGAGTGAAGAGGGCCTTGCGCCTGTTCCACGAACACCAGAAACAGGAGACGTCTTTCCGTTCTCCGTCGAGCAACCGCACTTTCTCGAAATGGTATTCGATCTTGTTGCGCGCGAAAAACTTCTTGAGCCTTTTCGTATCAACGCATCTGGCGCACTCGTAATCGCTCTCGACATGGACCGCTATCAGTTCATAATCTATCGGTGCCCATCTTCGTCTCTCATTCAGCAGTTTCAGCAAACTCATACTGTCCTTGCCTCCGGAAACGGCTACGAGTATCCTGTCCTTGTCCTCTATGAGACTGTAATCGGCTATGGCCCTTCCGATCCTGGTCGATATGTAGTTCCCTGTCTTCGTTGGCAGTCTCATTATGTTCCTATCTTTACGCTATCCGCTATTTCTTTCAACGTCGCTATCGCCGAGAATATTGCCATCTGGCTCGTTTTAGGATTGGCCGTGGACGGCACGTTCTCCGTCTTTGTCATGATACGCCCGAAATCGCCGGAGATCTCGACTTCATGCACGTTCTTTGTATAATCCGGAGACGTCACGATCCGCACGCGTGTCCTCTCGGCGCCTATTCCGGCAAGGCTAAGGATAGCCGCTACATTCACATTCTGTGGAAAGCCCTTCACGGCCCCTTCTGCCGTTCCATCGAAAATTACAGTCTCCTTGTCGATCTTTGATAACTCTAAACCCTTTTCCATTAAATAAGGCGCGCCTGCCAGGCCTTTCGGCGGCTTACGCGTAGTCAACGTGACAGAACTGATCTTTCCTGTCGAGGCGGACTTCAGTCCGTCCAGGCCACATAAAGCCCCGCTCGGCAGATAGACCCTGCTTTTTGAGACCGAGCGCAAGAGACTCTCTTTACCCAGAAGCCCGCCGATGCTCATGATGAATACATCCCTCCTCATCTTTATGCATCTTTCTATTATTTCGGATGAGGCCTTTGCGCTGGCTGCCTCCACCACGAGGTCTACCTTTTTTATGAGGTCCTCGGTTCTCAAAATAGATACTTTTTTATCGAGCAAGTTTTTCAAATTCCGCGCCTTATCTTCGTCGATGTCGCAGATAGCCACGAGCTCGAACTTATCGTTCAGCTTATCCTGACACGCCTTTGCGATCTGGCTGCCTATCGTACCGCATCCTATTATTCCGACTTTTATCAATTTTAATTTTTGCATTTTGATTTTTGAACTTATCTAATATCCCGATATCGTGGTCCCGGATTTTTCGCCGGTCACCGAGAGCATCCTTTCGAGCGTCTTCTTGGCCTTATCCCTTATCTCGCCGGAAACCTTTATCTCATAAACCATCTCTTCAAGGCTATGCGCGACCCACCCGAGCGTTATGAGCTTCATGTTGGCGCAGACCAGATGAGGCGTCGGAAGGTAGAATTCCTTGCCAGGGTTATCTTTACGCAGTTTATAGAGCATTCCATTCTCGGTCGATATTATGAACTCGTTCGAATTCGAATTCTTGACATATTTGAACATTCCGCCCGTAGAGCATATATGATCCGACAGGGCCAGTACTTCTGGGTTGCATTCCGGGTGCGCGATCACTTCCGCTTTGGGGTGCGCGAGCTTCGCCTTTTTGATATCCTCTTCCTGCACGCGTATATGGGTAGGGCAGAATCCTTCCCATAGTATAATCTCCTTTTCCGGGACCTGCTTCTGGACGTACCTGCCGAGGTTCTTGTCCGGAACGAATATTACCTGTTTCTCCTTCAGCGATCTCACTACTTCGACGGCATTACTCGATGTGCACGCTATGTCGCTCTCCGCCTTGACCTCGGCGCTCGAATTCACATAACATACCACGGCGGCCTGCGGATGCTGTCTCTTCTTGGCGCGCAATTTTTCGGGGGTTATCATGTCGGCTAAAGGGCAGCCGGCTTCAGTCACGGGAAGCAATACCTTTTTATCAGGATTGAGTATGGACGCGCTCTCGGCCATGAATTGGACCCCGCAGAAGACTATCACTTCCGCGTCGGTCCTGACAGCGGCTTGTGAAAGCGCGAGCGAGTCGCCGCTGATATCCGCTATCTCCTGTATCTCATCGCGCTGGTAATTGTGCACGATTATGACGGCATTACGCTTCTTTTTGAGCTTGGCTATCTTCTTCTTCAGAAGTTCGTTATATTTTGCGTCTTTCTTTTCGTTCGATACCATCCTCATGCCTCTTATCCGGCTTTTACCAAACAGCCTGTTTATCAGGGAGCGATTATTATATTATCGATGAGCCGCGCCTTGCCTATAAAGACGGCGAGCGCTATCAAGACCTCTCCTGTAATTTTAGATACCGGTTTCAACCTTTTCGTATCGACTATGGATACGTAATCTATCTTGATCCGTGACTTTGGTTTTATTATGCCCTCAATTGCCTTGATGATCTTCTTGCTTTCGGTCTCACCGCCCCTTACCATCTCCTCTGCGCTTTTAAGCGCCTGATACAAAACGACTGCGTCCTTTCTTTCGCCTTCCGAAAGATATGTATTTCTCGAACTCATCGCAAGCCCGTCCTTTTCACGCACGGTGGGCAGTATTCTCACATCCACATCCATGTTCAGGTCCTGGGCCATCTTCCTTATCACATAGGCCTGCTGAGCATCCTTCTGTCCGAAATAGGCTATATCGGGCTTAACTATCCAGAAGAGTTTGGATACCACCGTAGTTACGCCCCTGAAATGGCCGGGCCGTGAGTCTCCGCACAGGCTGTCCGTGAGGCCCTTGACCTCGACGTATGTGGCATATCCTTCCGGATACATCTCTTCCGATGAAGGATAGAATATGATATCTACACCGGCGCTCCTGGCAAGTTCTTCATCGCGTTTGAAGTCGCGCGGGTACTTGTCGTAATCTTCATTCTTTCCGAATTGTATCGGGTTCACGAAGATGCTCATCACTACAAGGTCCGTATGTTTTTTCGCCTGTCTGGTAAGGCTTAAGTGGCCTTCGTGGAGATACCCCATGGTAGGAACGAAACCAACCGATTTTCCTTCCTTCTTCAATATTTTGATTAAAGTCAACATCCTGGAAATCTTATCTATCGTCTTCATTCAGCCCTTTTTAACTCTCTCAATCCCTTCAGGACAAATTCCCTTTGTTCTATCTTTGGGTGCGGAACCACAAGGTTGTCTTCCGCTATTATCTCGTCGCCGTAATAGAGTATATCGAGGTCCATGGTCCTCGGGCCATTTTTTACGGTTCTCTTCCGGCCTAAGCTCTCTTCGATGGCGTTCAGCACGCCCAGAAGTTCTTTGGGCCTGATGTCTGTCTCGATCTCCAGAACACCATTTAAAAATTTACCCTGAGGAACCCCGCCCATAGGTTCCGTTTCGTATATCGATGAAGTTCTTTTGAGTATTATACCCTTAGTGCTTCCGAGAGATTGAATAGCCTTGCCAATATTCTTATGCCTATCCCCTAAGTTCGAACCGATACCGATGTAGCAGATCGTCATGCCAAGCGTTTCTTTATCCTGTCGACAGCCTCGCGAATACGCCTCTTATCGACGGTAAGGGCCATTCTGATATATCCTTCGCCGTGCGCACCGAAACCGTTACCCGGCGTGGCTATGATATCGGCCTTTTCGAGCAGCGCCTGGGCAAAAGTCGCGGAGGTGTAACGATGCGGCACCTTGGTCCAGACATAAAAGGTGGCCTTTGGTTTTTGCGCATTCCAGCCGATAGCGTTAAGGCCTTCGATCAATACATCCCTTCTCTCTTCATAGACTTTGAGCAGGGATCTTATATGAGAGTCATACTTTTCCATGGCGACTATAGCGGCCATCTGGATCGCCGAAAAGACGCCTGAGTCTATGTTCGCCTTTATCTTTGCCAGGCCTTCGATAAGCTGCGGGCTGCCGCAGGCAAAACCTATCCTCCAGCCGGTCATGTTGAACGTCTTTGAAAGGGAATGGAATTCTATGGCCACGTCCTTCGCTCCTTCGACCTCAAATATGCTGGGAGGTTTGAAGCCGTCGAAGGCAAGTTCCGAATAAGCTGCGTCATGGCACACTATGATATTATGTTTTCTGGCGAATTCGACCACATCCTTGAAGAATTTTTTGTCACATGTCGCGGAGGTAGGATTATTCGGATAGTTGAGGAACATCATTCTCGCCTTGTGCAGAATGCTATGGTTTATCGCTTTCAGGTCCGGAAGAAAATGGTTCTTTTCCAGTAGGGGCATCTGAAGCACTTCGCCCTCGGCAAAGATCGTCCCTGACCTGTAAGGAGGGTAACAGGGATCCGGCACCAGGACCACATCTCCTGGATTTACGAATGCCAGCGGTATGTGGGCTATCCCCTCTTTTGATCCTATAAGAGGCTGTATCTCGTTTTCAGGATTGAGAACGACATTGAAACGTTTTTTGAACCACGCGGCCACCGCCTGACGAAATTCCGGCATGCCCTGGTCAAGGGCATATCTGTGGGTCTTCGGGTCCCTCATCGCCTTATTCATCGCATCTATTATGAACCTTGGCGTGGGAATGTCCGGATCCCCGACGCCGAGGTCGATGATGTCCCTTCCCTCGTCCCGTGCCCTCTTCTTCGCCTTGTCTATCTCCACGAACAGGTACGGCGGCAGCTTCTTCAACCTCTCCGACTTCTCGATCTTCGTCATGATACTCCTCTTCGAATTTTTCGGCTAAATTCCCAAGACGTCTTGCATACTGAAAAGCCCGTTCGCCTTCTTGACGACAAACTTCGCCGCCGTGAGCGCGCCCTTCGCAAGGATATCGCGGGACTTGGCGCTATGCGTTATCTCCAACAGATCATAGGGCGATTCGAATGTCACCGTATGCTCTCCGACGATCTCGTCCTCGCGCACCGATTCTATCGGCACGTGCGCGTTCGCCCTGGCCTCTTTTATGATCCTGGCAAGTTCCTTGGCGGTCCCGCTGGGAGCGTCCTTCTTGTGCACGTGGTGCGCTTCCAGTATTCCGACATCATAATCCGGCCCTAGGACCTTCGAAGCGGTCTCTATAAGCCTGAAAAGCAGGTTCACCGCTATCGACATGTTGGGCGAAAATACTACGGCTATATTTTTCGACGCTTCTTTGATCTTCCCTTTTTCGGCTTCGGAAAGTCCGGTAGTACCTATAACGATCGCCTTCTTCTCCGCCTCGCATATAGCCAGGTGTTCCAGGGTGGCCTTGGGAGCGGTAAATTCGATGAGGCAATCGCCTCTCTTTATATTCTCCGCCGCATCTTCTCCGACATCGAACTGGCCCGCCACTTCCAACTCGGGATCGTCCTTGGCGAGCTCTATTATCCTCGAGCCCATCTTCCCCTTCGAACCGCTCACGCATATCTTTATCATGCTAGACTCCTGTTATATAAGCTTATAATCCTTGAGCGCCTTGACCAGCTTCTCTTTATTCTCCGGCAACATCTCGCACATCGGAAGCCTCAGGTCCGGCTCGCACATCTTCATGAGCCCCATCGCCGTCTTCACCGGTATGGGGTTCGTCTCTATGAACATCGCTTTTATCAAAGGAAGCATCTTATAATGCAGCTCTTCGGCTTTTGTTATATCGCCTTTTTCAAAAGCGCCGCACATCTCTGAGACATCATGCGGAATTATATTGGCTACGACCGATATTATCCCTACCCCGCCTATGGCGAGGACAGGCAGGGTCAACGCATCATCCCCGGATATGAGCAGAAAAGCCTTCGGGCAGAGCTTCTTGATGCGGGACATCTGTTCCAGGCTACCGCTGGCCTCTTTCACTCCGACTATATTCTTTATCTGGGCCAGCTTCGCGAACGTTTCGGGCTCTATATTGACACCGGTTCTGGACGCGATATTATACAGGATCAATGGGATATCGACCGCTTCCGCTATCGCCTTAAAATGCAGGTATAGACCTTTTTGGGTGGGACGGTTGTAGTAAGGGCTGACCTGTAAAGAGCCCTTCGCGCCGGACTTCTGTGCATGCTTGGTAAGCGCTATCGCCTCATCGGTTGAGTTAGAGCCGGTTCCGGCTATGACGGGGACCCTGCCGGCGGCGAACTGTATGGTGAGCTCTATGACCTTATCATGTTCCTCATAAGAGAGCGTGGCCGATTCCCCGGTGGTACCGCAGGGAACGAGCGCGGTGGTACCATTCTTTATATGAAAATCCACCAGCTTCTTTAAGGCCGGCTCATCTATCTTGCCGTCCTTGAACGGCGTGACCAAAGCTACCATCGAACCTTTGAACATAAGCATCTCCTTAAATTTTTAATACCCCTTCATAAACGAGGCTGGCCTTACCCTCAAGAAAGACGTTCGTAAAATTTCCGCCTTTCATCTCAAAGTAAACTCTCAACTTCTCCCCGCCCCTGGTCTGGACCGTCACCGGCGACTTCATCTTTTCCGATTCGGCCGCTATCAGGGCGCTTGCCACCGCCCCAGTGCCGCAAGCGAGCGTCTCGTCCTCGACGCCTCTTTCATAAGTCCTTATATTTATGGTCGCGCTGTTTGCGACCTTTACAAAATCCGCATTCGTCCCGGCAGGAGAAAATTCCTCATGGTATCTCATGCTCGAACCGATCTCTTTTACATCGACCTTATCAAGGTCATCTACGAAATGTATCACGTGCGGAACTCCCGTATTCGCAAAACTCACCTTATAAGGGCACTTGTCTATCATCAGGCAGAGGTTCCATTTTATATCTTTCGGATCTGTAAGCCTTACCTTGACTGAATCTTTTTTTACATGAGCCCTGAGGGTCCCGGCCAATGTATCGATGCGCATATCAGCCGGTGCGATCTTCTTTCGATAAGCGTATAGGGCCATGCATCGCGAGCCGTTACCGCACATCTCCGGCTCGGAACCGTCCGGATTGAATATCCGCATCCTGAAGTCGGCCCTTTTAGACTTCTCGACGAGCAGAAGCCCGTCGGCGCCGATAGACCTCTTCCTGTCACAGGCCATCCTGGCAAATTCGCCTAAACGGCCGGCCAGGACGGATGAGCGGTTATCTATGATAACGAAATCGTTCCCGGTCGCGACAGCCTTTGTGAACTTGATCGTCTTTGGCACTATTTTAAAATCCTCGGTATCGACTCGCCGCGCACGAGGTCCCTGTAGGTCTCTTTCTTCCGCACGACATAAAACTTATTCCCTATCACCATGACCTCCGCGCCCCTGCGCCTGGAGTTGTAATTGCTCGACATCGTAAAGCCATAAGCCCCCGCCCCCATCACTGCCAGCAAGGCCCCGCTTTCCATGTGGGGAAGCAGGCGGTCTTTCCCCAGGAAATCCCCGCTCTCGCATATGGGACCGACGATATCCACCTTCTCGGAAGTTTCGGAGCTGTTCCCGTCTACGGCCACCGGGACTATCTTGTGATAGGCCTCGTAAAGGCTTGGCCTTATGAGGTCGTTCATCGCGCCGTCCACTATCACGAATTTTTTCCTCGGGGTCAGCTTATTATAAAGGACCCTCGTGATTAGCACTCCGCTATTGCCCGATATGAACCTTCCCGGCTCCAGTATTATTTTAAGCTTCGAGCGCTTGAGCATAGGCAGGATCTTCTCGGCAAAACTCCTGGCCGTCTGCGGGTGTTCTATGGAATACATTATTCCCAGTCCGCCGCCTATATTGAAGTATTCCACGGCTATGTGGTATTTCTTTATAAAATCCAGTATCTTATGGATTGCCGCCTGGAAAGGCGCAGCGTCCAGTATCTGCGAACCTACATGCACGTGAAGGCCGTTGAGATTAAGGTTCGGATACCTCCAGGACGAGTTGAATATCTTATGGACCGTCTCAAAATCAAGCCCGAATTTTGTCTCACCCTTTCCGGTAGCGATATAAGAATGCGTTTTTGGTATGACGTCCGGATTTATCCTTATCGCCACGTTGACCTTCTTCCCGAGCGACTTGGCGACCCGTTGTATCTCCTGCAGTTCCTCCTCCGATTCGACATTGAAGAAGAATATCCCGAACTTGATCGCCTCCGTTATCTCATCGCACCTCTTTCCCACACCGGCGTAAACTACTCTTTTAGGGTTGACACCCGCCAGCCGCGCGCGGTAGAGCTCCCCGCCCGATACGATATCGAGGCCTGCGCCGTTCTTGACCATGGCTCTCAAGACCGCGATATTCGAGCTCGACTTGACGGAAAAGCATATCAACGGATTTACTGGCCTGAAAGCCGCTTTTATCTTTCTGTAATGGTCTATCAGTGTCTTGTAGCTATAGAGATAGAAAGGCGTGGGCACGCGCTTCGCTATGTCGCCCACCTTCATCCTCTCGCAGTAAAGCTCGTTATTCTTGAACGCAAACTCGTGCATATATCCTTTCGAAATTTTTTCGGCTTCTATAAACAGGCGTTTACTTTTGTGGCCGCCTCCGCTTGCCGTCCCGTTACATTAGGCATGTAACGGGACTGTCCAAAATTTTTGATGGCCTCGCAACCCGGACTGGCAGTAAAACTGTGGACAGGTTTGCTCGGCCTTGCTAAACCGCCATGATGTATCAAAAATTTTAAGAGTCGCTCCGGCGTACCACAAAAGTTCCGCCTTCAGTAAGAAGCCGAAAAAAATTAATAAGCCGTTCACAAAATCCTTCGCACATCTCCCGAAAAATCATCTCCTCGCTTTTGTTATCTTTTTACCGACTTTTTTGACTCAACAGAAACCTTAGGATCGAATAATTTTTTAATTTCGCCTTTTTTAATTTTCGATGAAAACTTTTTCAACTGGTCTTGTGTCATATTCTTTATCAACACACCGTTGTCGAGCGAATATTTGACGATCTTTCCGACGATCGCGTGCGCGCTGGCGAATGGTTCGCCTTTCCTGACAAGATAGTAAAGCAAGTCCGTTGCATAAAGGGCTTCATCCTTCAATTGCGCCGCTATTCTTTCTTTATTGAACTCCAACGATTTGACCAATCCCTGGAATATCTTCAATTCCGCCGAAACTATTTCGAATGAACTGAAGAGAGGTTCTTTATCAAGCTGCATGTCCCTGTTATATGTCAATGGCAGCCCCTTCATGGTCGCCAGGACGCTCATCAAATTGCCGTACAGCCTGCCGGTGTAACCTCTTACGAGTTCCAGAAAATCGGCATTCTTTTTCTGCGGCATAAGTGAGCTGCCCGTGCAGAACGCTTCGTCTATCTCGACAAAACCGAACTCTTTCGTGGCCCATATTATAAGGTCCTCTGCTAATCTGGATAAGTGCATTCCAGTAATTGACAAGGCGCCTAGAATATCGAGTACGAAGTCCCTGTCGCTGACGGCGTCCAGAGAGTTCGAGGTGGCATATCCGGCGTAAAATTTCGCGCTGATCGGCGTACCGGCAAGCGCTCCCGCACCAAGCGTCGGTTTTATATTCTCCGAAACATGCTTCAACCTTTCGGCGTCTCTCTTCAGCATCTCCAGATAAGCTCCGAGATACTTCTTTAAATAGACGGGCTGCGCATGCTGCATGTGTGTGAAGCCCGGCATGATGATATTTTTATTCTTAGCGGCCAATGCGCTGATTACGGCAGATAGCTTCGAAATATCTCCTATCAACGTCTTCAGTGCCGCTTTCGAGTATAACTTAACCGCAAATACCACCTGGTCGTTTCTCGATCTTGCCGTATGCAGTTTCATCGCCAAGGCGCCTGCTCTGGAAGCAAGTTTATTCTGAATATCAGTATGAATATCCTCGCATGCATGGTCAGGCTTGAACGTTCCCTTTTTTACACTGCTCAAAATGGCTTCAAGGCCCTTGGTCAAGGTCTTCGCTTCGGACGGTGTAAGATATCTGGATTTTCTCAGTACTTGGACATGGGCTATCGACCCGAGCAAATCGTATTCCGCAAGTTTATAGTCATATTGTATCGACCTGGTGAATTTTTCAACCAGCGGATCGGTCTTCTTACCAAATCTCCCACCCCATAGTTTCTTAGCCATAAACACCTCTTATTTTCTGTAAGGTAATCCCCAGATATCGATGAAACCCTTCGCGAGGGACTGGTCGAACTTGTCGCCTTTTTCGTACGTCGCGAGCTCTTTTCTATAGAGCGAGTCCGGAGATTTTCTGCCGACGACAGCGCAATTGCCCTTATGCAGCTTGAGTCTCACGGTGCCGTTGACGTGCTTCTGCGTATCATCGACGAATTTGTCGAGCGCCTCTTTTAGCGGCGTGTACCACAGCCCGTAATAGACAAGTTCGGAATACTTGAGCGCCACCAAGTCCTTGAAGTGCAATAACTCCCTGTCAAGGACGATGCTCTCGAGCGCCTTATGGGCCGTGTAGAGCGCCCAGCCCGCAGGCGCTTCGTATATCTCCCTCGACTTTATGCCTACGAGCCTGTTCTCCACCATGTCGCTTCTGCCGACACCCGCCTCGCCGGCTATCCTGGCAAGTTTCAATATCAGTGAGACTCCGTCCATCGATTTAGAGTTAAGCTTAACGGGCACGCCGTGCTTGAATTCTATCTCCAAATAGGCAGGCTTCGCCCTTGCCTTATCTATTCCTTTCGTAAGTTGATATATATCTTCGTCAGGCTCGTAATAAGGATCTTCCAGCTTCCCACTTTCAATCGATATTCCCCAAAGATTAACATCAAGCGAGTATGGCTTTTTCTTTGATGTGTCAATAGGGATATTATTCTCCTTCGCATACTCTATCTCATCCTGCCTCGTCTTTAATTCCCACTCCCTGACCGGAGCCAAAACTTTCAATCTTGAATCCAAAGCGCCTATGGATACTTCGAATCTTACCTGGTCGTTGCCTTTTCCCGTGCACCCATGGGCCACGAAATCCGCCTTCTCGGCCCTTGCCGCCTTTACCATCCCTTTGGCGATCAACGGCCTGGAAAGAGCGGTCGCCAGGAGGTATCCGTGTTCATATATGGCATCTGCCTTGAGCGCCTTGAATACGAAGCCGTTCACGAACTCTTTTTTCAGATCTTCTATGATCACTTTCTTGGCGCCCGTCTTGAGGGCCCTTGCCTTGTAAAGGTTAAAATTCGCCTCTTGCCCTACATCGGCCATGTAGGCTATGACTTCATAACCTCTCCTGGCAAGCCATTTTATGATCACCGACGTATCGAGCCCGCCTGAATATGCAAGTATTACCTTTTTGTTCATGTTAATCTCCCGAGATTACTGAACCTTGACCTTCTACCCTAATAACTTCAACAATATCGCCTTCTGCACGTGAAGCCTGTTCTCCGCCTGGTCATATACCACCGAGGCCTTGGAATCTATGACGCTATCGGTTATCTCTTCTCCCCTGCGTGCCGGCAGACAGTGCATCACCACACATCCCTTCTTAGCAGTATTCATGATCTCATCGTTTATCTGAAAACCCTTAAAGGCCTCCATCCTCTTGGCCTTCTGGCCTTCCTGTCCCATGCTGACCCAGACGTCCGTATAGACCACATCGGCACCTTTCACGGCTTCTTCTGCTGAATCAGACAGTTGTAGTTTCGAGCCCGACTTTACCGAAAAACCTTTAGCGAGCTCGACCACCTTTTTAGCCGGTTCGTAACCTTTAGGCGTGGCCACCTTCATGTCCAGCCCCACTTTCGCGGCGGCGCACATTAGTGAATTCAATACATTATTGCCGTCGCCGACATAAGCCAGCTTGACACCCTTGAATTTGCCGGCCTTCTCTTTTATGGTGAATATATCCGTCAGCGCCTGGCATGGATGGGCAAGATCGCTCAGGCCGTTTATGACCGGCACCGTGGCATGCCTGGCCAGTTCCTTTAAATCCTCGTGCTTGAATGTCCTGGCCACCATTCCGTCGAGATACCTGGCCAGTACGCAGGCCACATCCTTGACCGGTTCCCTGACCCCCATCTCGATCTCGCTGGGGCCTAAATATATGGCATATCCACCGAGCTGTATCATGCCTATCTCGAAGGAGACCCTCGTCCTGTTGGAAGGTTTCTGGAATATGAGCCCTATGCACTTGCCCTTCAACGCCTCGGAGTACTTCGTCTTATCGGCTTTGACTTTTTTCGCAAGCTCCAGGATACCTAGAATATCCTTTTCACTCAGGTCGGCTATCGAAAGCAAATTTTTCTCCATATATCTTCCTTCTAATCGAATTTAGAAAATACTCTATCCAGTATCGAGCTCGCCTCATCGATCTGGCGCTTCGTCACCGTCAGGGGCGGCATTATACGTAAAATATTACCCTGAGTACAATTTATCAGAAGCCCCGCCTTTAGGCATTCTTTATAGATATCCTCTCCTTTTATAGACAGTTCAACCCCTATCACGAGCGCGACCGCCCTGATCTCTTTTACAAAGGCATGTTTGGCCTTGAGCCCTTCCAATTCATCCTTAAGATATGCGCCCATCTTTCTCGTGTTCTGTAATAGCTTCTCTTTCTTTATGGCGTCGAATACTGCCAGGGCCGCGGCCGAGACGATGGGCGAACCTCCGAATGTCGAGGCATGCGTCCCCGGTGTCAGTACATCCGCGAACTTCCCTCTCGCCGCGCAGGCGCCTATCGGCAAACCTCCACCCAGAGACTTTGCCAGCGTCATGACATCCGGTTCGATATCGTAGTTCTGATAGGCGAACATCTTCCCGCTTCTACCCATGCCGGTCTGGACCTCGTCCAGGATCAGCACCATGTCCTTCTCGTCGCATATCTTTCTCAGGCCCTGCATGTACTCGCGGCTGGCTATATTTATGCCGCCTTCGCACTGTATGGGCTCAAGCATGATACCTATCGTCTTATCCGTTATGGCGCTCTCCACCGCTCCGATATCGTTGAATGGCACATGCTTGAATCCTTCCGGCAGCGGCTCGAAACCCTTCTTCACCTTATCCTGGCCAGTTGCCGTTATCATCGCGAGCGTCCTTCCGTGGAAGGATTTCGTCATCGTTATTATCTCGTACCTTCCCTTATCGTGGCCGTATTTTCTGGCCACTTTTACGGCCGCTTCGTTGGCCTCGGCACCGGAATTGGAGAAGAAGACCTTTCCTTTAAAAGAGTTCTTTATTATCGCCTCGGCCAGGTCTGCCTGCAACCGGCTGTAATAGTTATTTGAAACATGCAAAAGCTTCTTTGCCTGTTCACTTATCGCCTTAACGACCCTCGGGTGGCAATGGCCGATACCCGAAACAGCCCACCCGGGGAAAAAATCGAGATATTCTTTCCCGTCTATGTCCCAGACCCTGGCGCCCTTTGCCTTCTCGAGGCATAAAGGTACCCTCGTGTATGTCTCCATGATGTACTTATCATACATCTGGACAACCTTTTCCGTCTTCTTCATCTAATCCTCTTTATTTCTTGGGCTTCTTCTTCTGGCAACCGCATGTCTTACACATATCAAACCTCCTATTGAGATGATTACACAGATTTCTAAAAAATGATTACATTGATTTTTTTAATCTGCGTAATCTCTTTTATAATCTGTGTAATCTTTATATATAAGCTCTATCTTACGATCTCCGTACCGATACCTTTATCGGTAAATATTTCCAGCAATAAAGCGTGCGGCATGCTTGCGTCCAATATATGCGCCTTCTTTACACCGCCTTTTATGGCGCTGACGCAGGCATTGGCTTTCGGTATCATGCCCGAGTCTATCACTTTTCTCTTTATCAGGCGGCCAACGTCCTTTGTCTTAAGCGTATTGAACAAAGTCCTGACATCACCCTTCTTCTTCATGATGCCCCTGACATTGGTAAGGAGCACGAATTTTTCGGCCTTTAAGGCGATCGCCAGCTCGCTCGCCATGTCGTCGGCGTTGACATTGTAGAGATTTCCGTCTCTTCCTACTCCGAGAGGATATATCACAGGGATGATACCGTCCTCCACAAGCTGCTCTACCACGGTCGTATCGACGGAGGTTACCTCGCCGACAAATCCCAGGTCCGGCTCCGTCTTCATCTTCTTGACCCTGATGAGGTTATTTTCCCGTCCGCTCAAGCCGAACGCCTTGGCGCCGATACAGTTAAGGCTCTTCACTATCTTCTTGTTGATGGCGCCCAATGCCTTATCGATTATATGTATAGTCTGTTTATCGGTATAACGCCTGCCATGAATAAACTTCGGTTCGACGCCGGCTTTTTTCATCATCTTCGAGATAAGAGGGCCGCCTCCGTGAACCAGTATCGGCCTCATCCCCGCATAATTCATGAATATGATATCTTCCAGAATATCCTGCTCTATCCCTTTTTCGTCAACGGCCGCGCCGCCGTACTTTATAACGATGACCTTCTCAAAGAACTTCTTTATGTAAGGCAGCGCCTCTATCAGGACTTCGCTCTTTCTTATGGCCTCTCTCATGTAGAATACTCCGAGTTGACGGCGACGTACTCTTTAGAAAGGTCACTCGTCCAGCTTTTTGCTTTATACCTTCCGCTCTTCAGGTCCACCTTTATATTTATATCGTGCTTCTTGAAGACCTTTCTGGCCTTTTCCTTATCGAAATTTCTTACACTGGCGCCATTATTCAGGACCTTTATCGGCCCCAGATATATATCCACCTTATCGGGGTCAAATTCGACCCCGCTCGCGCCGCAAGAGGCCGCGACCCTGCCCCAGTTAGGGTCTTCGCCGTAGACACAGCATTTCAGGAGATTCGAGGTCGAGACCTTTCTGGCGATGACCCTCGCCTCTCTTTCGCTCTTCGCATTGGTAACCTCTATCTCTACGAATTTTGTCGCTCCTTCGCCGTCCGCCACCATCTTCTTGGCCAGTTCCGTTGCCAGGAACTTCAGCGCATCCGTAAATATCGCGTAATCCCTCCCGGCGGACGTTATCTTCTTATTGCCGGCCAGGCCGTTTGCCATGATGAAACAGGAATCGTTGGTGCTCATGTCTCCGTCAACCGATATCATGTTGAAAGAAGTGTCCATCGCCTCTTCGAGCGCCCGCGCCAGCATCTTCTTCGATATCGCGGCATCGGTCGTAAAAAAGCAGAGCATCGTCGCATGTCGCTCGGTATTCAAGACCGGGTATATCATGCCCACGCCCTTACATGCGCCGCCTATCGTGACTATGCACCCGTTTTTAAGCTTTATCTTTACAGCCGACTCTTTCTTTACGGTGTCGGTCGTCATTATCGCTTCCGCAAAATCGTCGCCACCCTCTTTTGAGAGGCCCTCGACAAGGTCTATGATACCATCATCTATCTTTTCTATCGGAAGAGGTCTTCCTATTATACCCGTGGAAGCCACAAGGACCTCCCGCCTCTTCAAGCAAAGGCCGCATGAGGCAAGATACGCCATGTATAACGCGTTCTTATCGCCGGAGGAACCGTTAGCGCAGTTTGCATTGCCGCTATTCACGATTATCGCCTGATGCTTCCCGTTTTTAAGATAAACCCTGCTCAATTTCACGGGAGACGCCTGGAACCTGTTCGTCGTAAAAGCGCCTGAGGCCACTGCCGGTTCTTCGGAATATATCAGGGCGAGGTCCTTCCTTCCGGACTTCTTTATTCCCGCCCTTACACCGCTTGCCAGAAAACCTTTTGCGGCAGTCACCCCGCCTTTTACTATTATCATAAAAGCCCTTCGGTCTCGTCGAAGCCGCACATGATATTCATGTTCTGGATCGCCTGGCCCGCGGCCCCTTTCTTGAGGTTATCTATGCACGATACGGCTATCACCGTATCGCCGCTA
>JAQUQN010000002.1 GCA_028716065.1 Candidatus Omnitrophota bacterium | reverse complement strand
AGGTGTTTTCTGGGTATAGCTGATAAATATATAGGCGGAGGTGTGCGCAACACCTATCAGGCCTATATCCAGCAGGCCCCATGGCAGGACAAAGGATATGAAAAATATGGATATGGAGAACAAGCTTGCGCTGACAAAGGAGTATTCATCGTATATTACGAATGCTGCGGCAAGCGCGATTACTAGGGAGAGCGCGAAAAGGAAGGCGTTTAACTTGGCCCAGATAAGGGTTTTGACGGCCCGGTTCAGCACTAGAACCACTAATGCCATTATAGTTAGGAAGACCCATATACCTACCTCGTTCCTGTTGAAATTCTTCGGGTCGAAGATGAGGTATGCTACGCTGACCCCTACGAAGACAAAGAGCGCCAAGGCGCAGAATAGGCGGAGCCGTGACTTTATGACCTCGGTCCTGACGGCTTTGAATTCCTCCGCATAGTGCGAAAGATAATTTTTCATAAAAGACCGTTCTACTTTGACTTTATGGCGAGCACCTTTACAAGGTCTGCGGCGTCTTCTATTTTGTCAGTTACACCCTCCAGGTATTCGGCCAGGTTGTAGCATAATACGAGCGTAGCGGGCTCAAGTTTCGTGTGTATTATGGAGTCTATCAGGATCCTTTTTTGGTCATCGGCATCATGTTCGATGCGGTCGACATACTCGCAATCCGCGATAGCCGTTTTGAGGTCGTTTTTTGCTATGGCCTGGATGCCGTCTTTCAATTTAGTTATGGAGTTTACGATCATGTCCGTAGCGGTGGCTATGTTGCTCAGGATATTTTCCGGTAATTTCTCTTCTATAAACCCCAATAGCCGCGCGGAGCCGTTTGTCCAATCGGCTATCCTGTCCAGGGATTTGACAAAGTGCATGAGGTCCTCCCTGTCTGGCGGAAGGAGCAGTCCTTTTGATAATTCATCAACCATCTTTGTCCTCAATATGTCTGCTTTATGCTCGCTCTCCCGTACGTTTTCTATAGCCTTAACCTTGGCGCTCAAATCACCCCGTATAAAGGCGTTAATGGCCTCTGCAAAGTAAGTCACGGTTTTGTAGGTCTCCTCAACATGTTTTTGAGCATCCTTCAGGATAGACTGTTCCTCAGCCATCCCCAACCACCCTAAAATATTACGCATCTCTTTCATAGCTGCCCCTCCTTTATGCTATTTGATAAAAAAGATCAAAGTTTTCAAAAAAATAAAGCTGATCACGCCTGATACGAACGGCGTGGCAAGCCAGGAAAATACGATATCCCTTACTATGCGAACGTTCAAGACCCGTACTCCCCTTACCAGGCCCACTCCGCAGATCGCCCCTACTATGGAATGGCTCGTCGATACCGGTATGCCAAAGACAGTGTAGATATGTACGTTGATAGCGCTGGCCAGCTGCGCGGAAAATGCCATGAGAGGCAATAGGTGCGTTATCTCGCTACCCACAGTCTCTATGACTTTATATCCCCAGGTTACTATGCCCAATACTATGGCAAGCCCTCCTAAGATCAAGCTGCTCTTTGCGGACAGGATGCCGGCGCCCACTATAAGGCCGGTTGCGTTTGCAACGTCGTTCGCGCCCCAGGAATAGGCTACATAGCAACCGCTGGTGATTATAAGAAATGGTAGTATCATATCTAAATATTTACGCGGTATATACCTGTAAAAGATGTTTTTTAAGACTATGTAAAAGAGGTATCCCATGAGAGCCGCTCCTAATGGTGTCGTGATCCAACAGATGAATATATCCATGAGAACTTTCCATTTTACGGCGGTGTTCATTGCCAGTCCCGCACCGGCTACGGCCCCTACCATGGAATGGCTGGTTGAGATAGGTATTTTCCAGTATGTCGCCAGAATTACCCAACAGCAGGCCGCAAAGGAAGCCACGAGCGCAATATAAGCTGAGACGGTTTTGTCTAATTGGTTCAAAGGCACGATTCCCTTGCCAATAGTCTTTGCTACGTGATGTCCCTGGAGAGCCGCCCCCAAAAATCCGAATAAAGCTATAAGTATTATAGCCTGCTTTAAGGTTAATACCCTGGAGCCAACGGCCGCGCCGAGCGAATTTGCCGCATCATTGGCGCCGATGGACCAGCCTATTCCGACGCTGGCCAAAACAGTTAGAAAAATTAATAATAAAGGCATTGACCTCTCTTTTTACGATATTTACGACAATTATAAGTGCCTGACATCGCAGTGTCAAGGAATATAAAATTTTGTTTTTGTGAAAAAATATGGTATACTTAGCACGAATATGAAAAAGACCATATCCCTCATTCTGGGCGGCGGTCAGGGCAAGAGGCTCTTCCCTCTTACAGAATACCGTTCCAAGCCCGCGGTCCCCATAGGCGGAAAATACCGCCTCATCGATATCCCCATCAGCCATTGTCTCCGTTCAGGCATAAAAGATATCTACGTCCTTACCCAGTTCAATTCAGAATCGCTCAATAATCATATAAACAATACCTACCGCTTTGATTATTTTTCGAGGGCCTTTGTCAGGATACTGGCTGCGGAACAGACGCTTGAACATACAGATTGGTATGAAGGGACTGCCGATGCCGTCAGGAAGAGCATGGCCCATTTAAATCTGAAGGGCAACGAAGAGATACTTATACTCTCGGGAGATCATCTTTACAACATGGATTACAGGGAGATAGTCTCTTATCATAGAAGGACGGGCGCGGACATCACGGTTTCGGTAATACCCATAAAAGAATATGAGGTAAAGGAATTTGGCATCTTGAAATTATCGAAAAATAACAGAATAATAGGTTTTAAAGAAAAACCCAAGAAGATGTCGGAGATAAAGGGTTTTCGGAGGCAGGGCTCTTACATGGCTTCCATGGGCGTTTACATCTTTAATGCCCGGGTCCTGACCAATGTCCTGGAGGGTAATGACGTGGATTTCGGGCATGAGATCATACCCCACTCCATCAAGACCTTCAAGGCATTCGCTTACCCGTTTAATGGATACTGGCGGGATATAGGTACTATAAAGTCCTTCTATGAGGCTAACATGGAACTGGCGGCTTACAAGCCCCATTTCTCCTTCTTTTATGGAGGTGCTATATTCAGCAGGCCCCGCTTCCTCCCCCCTGCCTGCCTCCTGGATGGCAACATAGCACGTTCTATAATCGCGGAAGGTTCCGTGATAAAGGATGCCGACATAAAGAACTCAATAATCGGGCTCAGGACCATGATAGGAAACGGCTGTAAAGTGAATAGGGCGATAGTGATGGGCGCCGATTATTACGAGGAAGGATCGGTTAAGAGCAGTATAAAACTGGGTATCGGGGATGGCACGGTGATCGATACGGCCATAGTCGATAAGAATGCCAGGATCGGGAAGAACGTTATCATAAAAAATCTGAAGAATTTAAAAAATTTTGACGGCCAGGGCTACTTCATAAGAGACGGCATCGTTATAATTCCGAAGAACGGCCTCGTCAAAGATGGAAACAAGATCTGATTTTATCCGCATCTACACCCCTGCCTCGTTCCTCTCTTTTTTAAAGTAGCCTCTATTTTAGTTATCGTACCAATTTTATCAAGCGCCCAGGCGGGCGCAATGTGATTCTGGCGCGTCCCCTCGCCCGTGAGCCGCTGGACTATTATACTTTTATCAATATGCTCCAGAAAGTCACAGACGAGTTCGACGTATTCATCCTGTTCGAGAATTTTTACCTTGCCTTCCATATATAATCTTTCCAGGGTACTTCCTCTCAATATATGCAGAAGATGGATCTTCACGCCATTAATCCTTAGATCGCTTAATTTTCGGGCCGTCTCCAACATGTCCTCTTTTGTTTCGTTCTGTAGGCCCAAAATCACGTGGACAGATACGGGTATATCGAATCTCTTCGTCATCTTTAAGGCGGTAAGAAAGGCGTTAAAGTCATGTCCCCTCTTCAGCGCCTTTAGTGTCTTATCATGAATGGATTGCAGCCCATATTCTATCCACACTTCGTAGTCATTCTTATATGACGATATCACTTTTAGCTTCTCTTCATCTATGGCGTCAGGCCGGGTCCCTATGGAGATGCCGACGATTTCCTCAAAAGGCAGGACCGCGTCATAAATGTTTTTTAATTTGGCGGGAGGGGCGTACGTGTTCGTGAACGCCTGAAAATATGCTATGAATTTTTTGGCGTCCCGTTTCTCTTTTAGATAATTTATTCTCGTTGCGAGTTGTTCTGAAACACCCTCATTTGGATTCGCGTAGGGCGCCCTCGAGCCTTCCTTGTTACAATAGATGCATCCGCCGGCACCTTTCACTCTGTCCCGGTTCGGACAGGAGAAGCCGGCATCAATCCCGATCCTGTAGACCTTGCATCCGTATTTTGTTTTAAGGTAGGTATTATAATCATTGTACTCCAAGCCCATAACTCCACACCCCTAACTTCTTCTGTACTTCTCCAGATATACCATCAATATGGATATGGCCGCAGGTGTGACTCCGGAGATCCGCGATGCCTGTCCCAGATTGATAGGCTTGATGCCGGAGAGTTTCTCCCTTACTTCAGAGGATAGGCCGTGCACTTTTGCGTAGTCCATGATTTCCGGGATCCGTATCTTTTCAATCTTTTTAAAACGCCCTATGTCATTAAGCTGCCTTTTTACAAAGCCCTCATATTTTATCTCTATCTCCAATTCAGCTATCTCTTCCCTTGTAAGCGCGGGATCGGCTTCTGTGTAACCTAATGTTTTATATGTTACGCCCGGCCGCCTGAGGATCTTCTCAAAGCCCCGCTCTCTTAACTTGCGCAACTCTCTCTCGATATTCTCTCTTTTCATTAAAACGGCCCTGTGCCTCTGGTCCCCTATCAGGCCTATCTCGAAGCCTATCGGCGTAAGCCGCCAATCAGCGTTGTCCTCGCGCAGTAAAAGACGGTATTCCACCCTTGAAGTGAACATCCTGTATGGTTCTGCAGTGCCCTTTGTAACCAGGTCATCTATGAGAACTCCTATGTAGGCTTGAGAACGGTCGAGTACGAGAGGCCTTTTACCCTTTATCGATAATGCGGCGTTTATGCCTGCCATGAGGCCAAGTGCGGCCGCCTCTTCGTAGCCGGTGGTTCCGTTGATCTGGCCGGCCATGTATAGGCCTTTAATGGATTTCGTCTCCAGCGTGGGATAGAGTTGTGTAGGATCGACGAAATCATATTCTATCCCGTATCCCGGCCGTGTTATCCTGGCGTTTTCGAGGCCCTCTATGGAGTTTATCATCTTCACCTGCACATCTACGGGCAGGCTGGTAGATATTCCATTCGGGTAATACTCTATGGTATTAAGGCCCTCGGGCTCAAGGAATATATGATGCCTGTCACGCTGCGGGAAGCGGTATATCTTATCTTCTATCGAAGGACAATACCGCACGCCGGTCCCTTTTATGATACCAGTGAATAATGGGGACCTGTTTAGATTGGCCCTGATGATATCGTGGGTTCTTTCATTGGTGTAGGTTATATAGCAGGGTAGTTCCTTTTCCTGCCTTCTTACCGTCTGGAATGAGAATGGAGGCATTTCTTTATCGCCATATTGTGCAGTGAGCTTTTCAAAATTTATCGTCCGGCCGTCGATCCGCGCGCATGTGCCTGTCTTGAGACGCCCCATTTTAAATCCGAGCTTCCTTAGATCTGCGGCCAATCTCTCGGAGTGCCTCTCCCCTATTCTGCCGCCGGCATGATGTTCCAGACCTATGTGTATGAGGCCGTTCAAAAATGTACCGGGTGTTATTATCACGGCCTTTGCGAAATATTCCTCGTTCAGAGAGGTCACTACGCCTTTGGCGACGTTGTTTTCGACAAGGATCTTCTCGACAAGCCCTTCCTTCACAGAGAGATTTGGCTGCGTTTCTACTATGGAGGTCATGTATGTTTTATATATCTGCCTGTCTACCTGCGCCCTCGTGGATCTTACCGCAGGGCCTTTGCGCGTGTTCAACAATCTCAGTTGGATGCACGACACATCGGTTGCCTTGGCCATCTGGCCGCCGAGCGCGTCTATCTCCTTGACCAGCTGGCCCTTTGCCAGGCCTCCCACGGCCGGGTTACAGGACATGAAGCCGATCTTATCTATGCTCATAGTAATGAGCAGGGTCTTGCAGCCCAGCCTCGATGAAGCAAGGCTGGCTTCACAGCCGGCATGGCCTGAGCCTATTATTATTATGTCGTATTCGCTATTCATAGAACCCCACGGGCTTACGCCCGTGGTTCCTTTATTTACCCCCACCAGATTTGCTTCGCAAATCTAACAGTGGGGGTATCTGCCAACCCCCACCAGATTTGCTTCGCAAATCTAACGGTGGGGGTATCCGCCTACCCGCTTCAGTGTGACATCCGCCGAAGCACCTAGCCTATTACACGTTGATTGCGAAGGCGGATAGAAATCTATCCACTTTGCCTTGTCAATTATAATGTAATAGTGTATACTAGTTTTGGATGACAACAGCAGAATGACCCGTTATCGGGCCTCGAGGTACTAGATACCTACAAGAGAGCTGTTGCCATCCTTTTTATTTTCAGGTTGTTTCAATGAGATTTTACAGGCAGGGCGCGTCTTTGTCAAGATGGTCAAGACGGGTTATTTATAGAATCTCTTTATTATTGAGACGACCTCATCCGGCGTATCCGCCACGCTGATAATGGCCAGGTCCTTTTTTTCTATTGCCCCATGTTTTAATAGGGTTCCCTCTATCCATCTTATCAGGTCGTTCCAGTAGTTGCGGCTGACAAGGATTACTGGAAATGGCTCAACCCTTCTTGTCTGCACCAGCGTCATGGCCTCGAACAGCTCATCCATCGTTCCAAATCCGCCTGGAAATACCACGAAGGCCTTGCTATATTTAGCAAACATGACCTTTCTGCAGAAGAAGTACCTGAATTCGAGCAGGCGCGTAATATACCTGTTGGGTTTCTGCATGGTAGGGATAAGGATGTTGAGCCCGATGGACTCTCCCCCGCCCTCCTTGGCGCCTTTATTGGCCGCCTCCATTATACCCGAGCCGGCCCCCGTTATTATTGCGTATCCGTTTTTTACAAGGGCCTGTGCGCATTTTTGGGCCAGGCCGTAAAATTTATCTTGAGGCCTCGCCTTTGAGGAACCGAAGATGGACACGGCCTTCTTTATGTCAGACAGCGTCTCGAAGCCGTCCACGAACTCGCTCATGATGCGAAAGATCCGCCATGGATCCTCTTTAGTGAAGTCTTGTTTGAGCCCTCTCAGGTGCTCTGCTTCCCGCTGTCGCATAAATCATCCTTTTTTAATATCTTGTCAGACTCGAACCCCTTGATCATCCTGAATGTCAAAAAATATCCGAACGTGTTAATAGAATTTGTTACCTGGTCAAAAATGATGTGCTGTGTTACGCCTATGGCCATCGCCTTCCAGAAATTTCCGAGCGAAAACAAAATTATCGCCGTCCAGAGCAGTAATAAAAACTCATAGGAGTGCAATAGGAGATATGCATATTTTAAGTCCATTTTGACACAGGCATGATATATCTTGCCCAGTTCATGCGTAAACCCGCGACTACGATAGTAGTCGAATATGTGGTCGATATCGATGATGATGCCCGACAAGAAGGAGATTAAGCCATACCCCATGGATTTGAGATAGAGGCCCACCCAGACGCCTATTATGCCGGATGTGATGATATGTGCGGTAGGCCTCATCAATATCTTTCATCTATAGTTTTATTATAGAATCAAATGTGCCGAACGGGTTCATCTCGCGTTCGTTATTTCTCGAGTCAAGCTGCCACTCCCCGTCCACGACGAATTTATATCTGTATTTTCCGCTCGTGAGATTGAGCCGCTTCTCCCACCTGCCCTCATTGATCTTCGATAGTTTGCTCTCGTCATTGATCTTCCAGTTGTTAAAATCACCCACGATATATACATCCTTGGCGGTGGGCGCCTGTATAGAGAAGATAGATTCTATGAAACTGGCCGGCAGGATCGGACTTTCTGTCCTGGCCGGTAGCGGTCCTTCCTGCGCGGGAGTTATTTCCGGTTCCTGCGCACCGGGCTTAGTATCTTCCATGGCCTTTTCAAATTCAAGGTCGCCTTCTTTCTGGAGTATCTCTCGCGCCAGCGCTATGTGGTCCATCGCGCCGTTCGATCCGGCTTCGAACTCCGTGACAGGTATCCCTTTATATACGGCCTTTTTTAGGGCGACGCTGTTTCTTATGACGGCATCGAGGGTCTGTCCCTTGAAGAACGCCCGTATCTCTTCCAGCATCGTCTGGGAATATTTGGTCCTTTTATCGAAAAGAGTGGCGACCGCGTTCACGCGCGGAGCGTGGAATATCTTTACCTTTATAAGTTCCAGCATTCCGAGAAGCATCCCCACCCCCATCAGGGAAAAGGCACTCATGTCGATGGGAACTATTATGAGCTCCGATGCCCTCAGGGCGTTGAATGTCAGAAAGCCCAGGCTCGGAGGGCAGTCCATTATCACGTAATCATAATTCAATTTACCTCCGGAGAGGACCTGGTTCAGCCTTGATACGGCGTCTTCCTTGTCTTTCAGCTCCTGTTCCAGGGTGCTCAGTAGTATGTTGGATGGAATGAGATCGAGGTTCTGTAAAACGTTCACTATGCAACCATTCAGTGCGCATCTCTTCTCAGGGATATCGGTCAAGACATTATATATCGATTTTTTTACCGCCTGGCTCGATATTCCAAGCCCATATGACGCGTGCGCCTGCGGATCCAGGTCGATGAGAAGCGTCTTCTTCCCGAGTTTGGCCAGGGCGCCCGCCAGGTTTATGGCCGTGGTAGTCTTTCCGCATCCGCCTTTTTGATTAGCCACAGATACTATTTTCATAGCCTAATCTCCTTTTTTTGCTATTCGAATCTCTTTTACGTATACCGTGACATCTATGGGCTTATCCATCTTATCGGCCTCTTCTCCGATACGGCCGCATTCAAGCCTCATATGAGATATCTGAGAAAGGTCTACATCTCTTTTAACATTGTCGAGCTGTATGGTCTTCTCTATCCAATCGCGCCCCAGGTAGATATCGCAGACCCTGGCAGAACGGTTTAGATTATCCCTTATGACGAGGCCCACCCTCTCGCCCCCTATCTTGCCTTTGAGCGACAGGAAGATGGTCTTATCCGTAAAATCTATGGGAAAACGGAAATCTATAGCGGCATCGGCCCAATTATATTTTTTTGGATTGTTCAACACCATCGTGTCTAAGGATAACTTGCTCCTTGACTTCGCATATCCCCGGAACTCTAATCTTTTGATGGCTTCATTGTTGCGGGTGCCGTTTTTGACGAGCTCTACTATACTGGAATTGGTTATCTTCTCTTTCAGAAAACTAACATACCTATTGTTGAAAAAATTGAATATATAGAAAAGGGCCGACACGACGGCGATAGCCGTGAAGGCGATAATTAGAAAAGACGCCAATTTCTTTTTTTCGATCTTAAGTCTTTTTTTTCGGTTGGTTTTGCGGAAATAAGTGTCGACAATATGGTCGTGGAATAATATCTCTTCCTTGGAGGGGAACCTTCTTAATGACTCGATACTTTTACTCATTAAGTATATAGGGCGATTTTATACTCCGATCCTTTTATATAAATATATACTAATTTTAGCCAAATTACAAATTTTTTTTAGCGAAAGCCACACCATTCCTGAATATTGCCAGGCCGTCTCCCTCTTTCTTCGCGTTCTTTCTTGTCCATCGGGGATGCTGAAAGCATGTTATGTGTCTTTCGGGATGGGGCATCAGGCCAAATATCCTTCCGGTATTATCGCATATACCGGCGATATTATCTATTGAGCCGTTTGGATTGTGAGGGTATCCTTTCTTTCGGCCGTTTTCGTCCACATACTCCAAGGCTATCATCCCTTCGTTTTTAAGCCTTTTCATGATGTCTCTGTTTCCCGGCATGAACTTTCCCTCGCCGTGAGCTACCGGCAGATATATTATATCTCCTATCCCCTTTGTCCACACGCACCTGTCTTTACTTGCCCCTTGTCCCTTGCCCCTTGCCCCTTTTTTTAAATATACCCATCTATCTTCGAACTTTGCAGAATCATTTATTGTCAATGTAGCCTCGATAGATTCAAAAGAGCCGTTTAAATTAGGCAAGAACCCTGATTTGACAAGCACCTGAAAGCCGTTGCATATGCCTATTATGAGCCTGCCGTCTTTCACGAATTTACGCATCTGGTGTTTTAACTCAAACTTGAATTCGTTGGCCAGTATCTTGCCGCTTGCTATGTCGTCGCCGTATGTGAATCCTCCCGGAATGGCCATAATATGGTAGCCATTAAGATCCCGCTCTCCCCTCGTAACCTCGTTTATATGGACCAGTGCCGCGTCGGCCCCCGCCAGCTGAAATGCGTATGCCGTTTCCTCGTCGCAATTGGTACCCGCAGTCCGTATTATTATGACTTTTATTTTACCCATCTTACATGTTTTTGAACGGCCTTTGCCATGCCGCTTTTAACCTGTCCACATCGCTCTTTATCAAAATATCTCCGCTCATGCCGTATATTTTGAAAATTTTACCTTTATTTATGCGGCCAAGTTTGAATACCGGTTTTCCCTTCATGATCTTTATGAATTTAGCTTCATTCTCGACCTCTACAATAAATCTTGAATTGCTTTCGGAGAATAATAACGTATCGTCTCTTTTGATGTCCTCATGAGCCGAGTCGGGAAGAATAGAGAGGTCTATCTCCATGCCGAGTCCTCCGGCAAAAGCCATTTCAGCCAGGGCTACCGCCATTCCACCCTCCGAGCAATCATGGCATGACCGGACGCATCCGGCATCCATGGCCTTATTCATGGACTCCATGATACTTTTTCCCGTTGGGGTATCTACTTTAGGAACGTTGTTGCCTACATAACCTTTCATCTTGTAATACTGCGAGCCTCCGAGCTCGTCATGGGTCTTTCCTATGATATATATCGCGTTCCCGGATTTTTTCGCGTCCATCGTGACCGCCCTGGCCACGTCATCCATTATTGCGATCGCCGATATTAGCAGCGTCGGAGGTATAGATATGGATTTATTTCCGGCTGAATATTCATTGTTAAGGCTGTCTTTTCCTGAGATGAAAGGAACACCGTAGGCCAAGGCTATGTCATGACACCCCTCCGCTGCCCGCACCAGTCCGCCAAGCCTATCCGGTTTATTCGTATTGCCCCAGCAGAAATTGTCCAATATGGCGCACCTATCCAGTTTTCCTCCTACGGATGTGATCTGTCGTAGGGCCTCGTCTATCACGCTTGCCGCCATCCAGTAAGGGTCTATCTTTCCGTAATCCGGATTTATTCCGCAGCCTAAGACGATGCCTTTTTTTGAATTGAGAACGGGGCGCGTTACGCAAGCGTCTCCCGGCCCGCCGCCGTTTATGCCCTGCAGAGGTTTTATCACGCTTCCGCCCTGCACTTCATGGTCATATTGCCTGATTATCCATTCTTTTGACGCGATGTTAGGGTTGGATAGGAGTCCCAAGAGTTCCCCCGTAAGGTCTTTTTTAGGGATTATCCTGGGTTCGGAGAACCGGGGCCTCTTCCATGAGGCCTTTCGCACCGTCCTTGGAGCGCCTTTATGCAAGAACCGCATATCTATGTCGCAAACACGGTTTCCATCATAGGATAATCTGAGCCGTCTGTCTTTCGTAAAATTTCCTATTACGGTAGCCTCCACATTTTCTTTTTTAAAGACGTTCTGAAGCGCGTCTATCTTCTCCGGCGGCACCGCCAGGACCATCCGTTCCTGAGCTTCGGATATCCATATCTCGTCATATCTTAGGCCCTTGTATTTTAAAGGCACCTTCTCCAGTTCGACCTCGGCGCCCAGCTCTGCGCCCATCTCTCCCACGGCGCTTGATAATCCGCCGGCTCCGCAGTCCGTTATAGCGCTGTATAGATTGAGGTCCCTGGCCTGAAGTATGGTATCCACAAGCTTCTTTTCCTGTATAGGGTTTCCGATCTGTACCGCTGAACCCGAGACGCCGTGCGATTCGTGTGTAAGTTCTCCGGAGGAAAAGGTCGCGCCGTGTATCCCGTCCCTTCCCGTCCTGCCGCCCACCACCACTATCAGGTCGCCGCTATGGGCCTCTTTGAAAGATTTGTTCCTGGGCATGATACCGACGTTTCCGCAGAAGACGAGTGGATTTCCCACAAAATTCTCGTCGAACAGGACCGCGCCGTTCGAGGTAGGTATGCCCATCCTGTTGCCGTAGTCCCTCACGCCGGCGACGACGCCCTTCATTATGCGTTTAGGATGAAGTACCCCTTTAGGAAGTTTTTTATAGGAATGATCGGGCGGACCGAAACAGAATACATCGGTATTTATTATAGGCTTTGCGCCAAGGCCGGTCCCCAAGGGATCGCGGATGACCCCTCCTATGCCCGTCCCTGCGCCGCCGTATGGTTCAAGCGCGGATGGATGATTGTGGGTCTCTACCTTGAAACAGATATTGAATTTCTCGTCAAACCTGATGACGCCCGAATTATCCTCGAAGACAGAGACGCACCACTTTTTTTTTAGTTTTTTGGTGACCTTCATCACCGTATTCTTGAGCAGGTTGTCGATCGTCTTTCCGTTATACTTGACGAGGCCTCTGAATGTTTTGTGATAACAATGTTCGGACCAGGTCTGCGCGATCGTTTCGAGTTCACAGTCGGTGGGATTCCTGCCGAGCTTCACGAAGTACTTTTTTATCGTCCGCATCTCTTCCAGGTCCAGGAAGAGCTGGCCGTCCCTGGATATCTTTTTTAATCTTTTGTCAGCTGCCTTTATAAGATCAACGCTGATAAGTTTGAAGCAGTAGGTGGGCGGTTCTGCTGAGACCTCCGAAGGATCTTTGACGACATGCTGCACGAGTTTATTGTAGAGGACCTTCTCGGCCAGAAGGCGGATATCGTCGGCGCTTAGATCCCCTTTTATCAGATATTTCTTAGCGGTTCTTACGGAACGTATGCCCGCTATGCCCAGGTCGAGTATCGCCTTTTTAGTGCTCTCCTCAACGGGATCCATCACGCCAGGGTTGTAGGCCACTTCGACAACTTTAAATCTGCTTTCGGCCTCAGCGCTGCCGGAGTAGTCGTATTCCTGCGTTACGGGATCTATGAGCAAGTCTTCGCATATCGTCTTTATGTCGGGTTCTTGCAGTTCCCCATCCAAATGGTAGACCTGGACGGTCTTTACTTCTCTGGCCCTGCTCCTCAGGTCAAGGTCATTGATATCTCTTTTGGCGCTTTCGCCCAGCGCGTCGAAATGACCTTCTTTTTCCTTTATCTCGATCCGCCAAAACATCTATAGCTTCCTTTTAGATTATTCCCACTCGATGGTGGAGGGAGGTTTGGAGCTTATATCATAGACGACTCTGTTGACACCGTTGACCTCATTGATTATCCTGTTCGATACTTTTCCGAGCACTTCATGGGGTATCTTCGCCCAATCGGCTGTCATGCCGTCAAGGCTCGTGACGGCCCGTATGGCGACCACGTTTTCGTATGTCCTCTCGTCGCCCATGACTCCGACGGATTTTATCGGTAAGAGCACGGCGAACGCCTGCCAGATCTTATCGTAGAGGTTGTTGCTCCGCAGGGCGCTTATGAACCTGTCATCCACTTCGCGCAGGATATCACAGCGCGCTTTAGTGACCTCCCCTATTATCCGTACGGCCAGGCCCGGACCCGGGAACGGATGACGTCCGAGCACCTCTTGCGGCATTTTGAGTTCCCGTCCTACCCTTCTTACTTCGTCCTTAAATAGGTATTTTAGCGGTTCGATGAGTTTCAGTTTCATCTCTTTGGGCAGTCCCCCGACGTTATGGTGGGTCTTTATGGTCGCGCTCGGCCCGCCGAATGCCGAACGGGATTCTATAAGGTCCGGATAGAGCGTGCCCTGCGCCAGGAATTTTACGCCGCCTACCTTGTGTGCCTCCTCCTCGAATACCTTTATGAAAGTCCTGCCGATTATCTTTCTCTTCTTTTCCGGGTCCTGGACGCCGCGAAGTTCGTTTAAAAAATATTTTGAGGCGTCCACGCACTTCAGGTTTATCTTGAAGTGCTTCTGGAATATCTCCTTAACGCTTCCGGCCTCGTTCTTACGCAAGAGGCCGTTGTCCACGAATATGCATACGAGCCGGTGGCCTATGGCCTTATTTATCAAGAGTGCCGTCACCGAGGAGTCTACGCCTCCCGAAAGCCCCAGCACCACCTTCTCTTTTTTGCCTACCACCTTTCGTATCTCGGATATGGTATCTTTTACGAAAGAGCGCATCGACCAGTCGCCGCTGCAGCGGCAGATATCTTTTACGAAATTTTTTATGATGGTCTTGCCGTGTTCGGTATGGACCACTTCGGGATGGAATTGGACGCCATACAGCCTTCTACGAAAATCGGCGAAGGCCGCAATGGATGTGTTCTTGGACAATGCCAACCGCGTAAAACCTTGCGGCATCCGTTTCACCTTGTCGCCGTGGCTCATCCAGGAGACGCTCTTTTTAGGTATATGCTTGAATAACATCCTACGGTTTGTAACTGTGAGAGCGGCTCTGCCGTATTCGCGAAAGCGAGTCCTCTCTACCTTT
Organism: Candidatus Omnitrophota bacterium; assembly: GCA_028716065.1. Lineage (GTDB taxonomy): Bacteria > Omnitrophota > Gorgyraeia > 2-01-FULL-45-10 > 2-01-FULL-45-10 > JAQUQN01. Next base: position 58,047 of record JAQUQN010000002.1, on the reverse strand, counting down.
CCGCCCAGGAGCTTCGTCATGAGCTGCATGCCGTAGCATATGCCGAGGACCGGTATGCCCAACGAGAATATCTCCTTATCGCAGGACGGCGCATTCTTCGCGTAGACGCTGGCCGGACCTCCGGAGAGGATGATACCCTTCACATTTTTTTTCCTGATGGATGCCGCTGAGATGTCCGGAGGCACGATCTCGCAAAAGACATCATGCTCCCTTACCTTACGGGCTATTAACTGGTTATACTGCGAACCGAAATCGATTATTAGAATATCTTCAGTAGCCATCTTATTTTATCCCCATGCAGCGGCTCTTTTCGAGCGCCTTTTTTGACGGTGGCTTGCATATCCTGGTCGGATAATCTCCTGAAAAACAGGCGGTGCAGAATTCCTCTTTCGGAAGAAGCATGGAATTCAGCATGCCTTCAATACTTAAATATTCAAGGCTGTCCAGCCCTATGAACTGCCTTATCTCTTCGATCTTATGGCTGGAGGCTATGAGCTCTTTTTTGGTCGGGAAGTCTATCCCGTAAAAACATGGCGATATTAACGGCGGACAACTGACCCTCATGTGTATCTCGCGTGCCCCTGCCTCCTTGAGCGCCCTTACCCTGCTCCTCGAGGTAGTGCCCCTGACTATAGAATCCTCGATTATGACGATTCGTTTATCTTTCAAGGCATCCCTGACGGGATTCAGCTTTACACGCACCTTGAAATCTCTTATGAATTGGCTGGGCTGTATGAATGTCCTTCCTATGTAATGGTTTCTTACGAAAGCCATCTCAAGAGGTATCTTGGATTCCTCGGCATAACCGAGGGCGGCGTATGTGCCCGAGTCGGGTATCGGCATCACTATATCGGCTCCGACGGGGTGCTCTCTGGCAAGGGCCCTGCCCAGGTTCTTCCTCGTCAGATAGACGCTTTTCGTAAAGATATTGCTGTCGGGGCGCGCGAAGTATATATATTCAAATATACAGAAGGCGTGTCTCTTTCCGGGTATGTGGCCGAGCGATGTCAGGCCGTCCTTGTTTATCATTACGACTTCCCCGGGCTCCACATCACGCACGTATTTGGCGCGTATCATGTCGAAGGCGCAGGTCTCGCTGGCAACGACGTAGGCGTCTTCCGCTTTCGCTATGGAAAGGGGCCTGAAACCGTATGGATCCCTTACGGCATAGATGGTGTCATTAATCATGAAGACGAATGCGTAGGCCCCTTCAAGCCTCGACAGGATGGGTATCATCTTCTCCCTATAATTATTTTTCTGGTCCCTGACCAGAAGATGGATTATCAGTTCGGAGTCCATCGAGGTCTGAAGTATCGATCCGGAATCTTCGAGTTCATTTTGCAGCTCAACGGAATTCGTGAGATTTCCGTTGTGGGCTACCGCAATGAACCCTTTTTTATGATTTATCAATAATGGCTGGATATTCTTGGTGGTGCTCGAGCCCGTCGTAGAATATCTTACATGGCCTATTGCCATGGGCCCCTTTAATTTTTTTAATCCTTCCTCACTGAATACATTGCCTACGAGGCCCATGCCTTTATGGGTATAGACTTTTTTTCTGTCGAAGCTGACTATCCCAGCGGATTCTTCTCCCCTGTGCTGCAAGGCATAGAGCGCCAGGTATGCCAGCCGCGCAGCGTCTTTATGGCCGAAGATACCGACAACTCCGCAATACTCTTTCATAAATACCTTCCGACGTAGCTATTTTATCTTCTTGTGGTAATCCTGCAGAGACCTTACGGACATCTCAGGTTTTTTAATCAGATTTTCTATTCCGTTTACGGATGCCTGCGCGCCCGAAACCGTGGTTATGAGCGGAACATTATAAAGGATCGCATGGGCCCTTATTTTAGACTCGTCCTCTTTCGTGGCCTTTCCCGCAGGGGTATTTATGATTAGATGGACTTTATTATCCTTTATAAAATCTATGATATTGGGCCGGCCTTCATGAAGCTTTGGCAATACCCGGACCTCTATGTCATTGCTCCTCAGAGCCTCAGCGGTCCCTATAGTGGCCAGGATCTTAAAGCCAAGATCGGAAAGCTTCTTTGCCACGAATACCATGTTTCTCTTGTCCTGGTTTTTTACGCTTATAAAGACATTGCCTTTTTTAGGCAGTTTCTGGCCGGCCGCTAACTGGCTTTTAGCGTAAGCCATGCCGAATGTAGAGTCCATGCCCATTACCTCACCGGTAGATTTCATTTCAGGGCCCAATATGGCGTCCGCGCCAGGGAACCTTATGAAGGGGAATACAGATTCTTTGACCACGACAAAATTTATATTTTTCTCTTTTGTAAAACCGAGTTCATCCAATGTCTTGCCCAGCATTATCTTCGTGGCGAGTTTTGCCAGGGGTATGCCTATCGCCTTAGAGACGAACGGAACGGTCCTGCTGGCCCTCGGGTTTACTTCCAGCACATAGACTATGTTGTTTTTTACGGCGTATTGCACGTTCATGAGGCCCTTGACCTTCAGCTCCTTTGCCATCGCATAGGTATTTTTCTTTATGGTGTCTATGATATCCTTGCCCAGGGTATGCGGAGGGAGCACCATCGCGCTGTCGCCCGAATGGATCCCCGCCTCCTCTATATGCTCAAGGAATCCTCCTATCACGCATCTTTTACCGTCGGCTATGGCGTCGACATCAACCTCTATGGCGTCTTCGAGGAATTTATCGATCAATATGGGTTTTTCGGGCGAAGCCTCCGTGGCCCTTTCCATATAATCGCACAGGGCCTTTTCATCATAAACTATCTCCATCGCCCTGCCACCCAGCACGTAAGAAGGCCTTACTACCACGGGATACCCTATCGTATGCGCGATCTTCTTTGCCTCCTCGAAAGAGGTCGCCGTTCCGTTATCGGGTTGGACCAGTTTAAGTTTCTTCAGCATCTGCTGGAAGCGTTTCCTGTCCTCAGCGATATCGATTGAGTCCGGGCTGGTGCCTAATATATTGAGGCCCATCTTGTGTAATTCGCCCGAAATATTCAGGGGCGTCTGGCCTCCGAACTGTACTATTGCCCCTATCGGTTTTTCGTTGTCCACTATATTCATCACATCTTCCACGGTAAGCGGCTCAAAATATAACTTATCGGATGTATCATAATCCGTGGAGACTGTTTCAGGGTTACAATTGACCATGATGCTCTCTATCCCCTCTTCTTTCAGGGCGTATGATGCGTGGCAGCAGCAGTAATCGAACTCTATGCCTTGGCCGATCCTGTTGGGGCCTCCACCCAGGATCAGGACCTTCTTGTTCTTCGTCGGGCGGCTTTCGTCTTCGGTCTCATAGGTAGAGTAATAATAGGGCTGTTTGGCCTTGATCTCCCCCGCGCATGTATCTACCAATTTATAAGTAGGTTTTATATCATGCCTCTTTCTCAATTCTCTCACCTCTTTTTCGCTGGATTTTGTAAGGAACGCGATCTGTACATCTGAAAATCCGTATTTCTTCGCCTCCAGAAGTACCGCGGGAGGGATCTTTATAGAACCCTTCTGGCTGGTCTTGCGGTAGTTCTTGAGGCCTTCTTCTAATTCCACGATCTGCTTTAAGTTGTCGATAAACCACATGTCGATCCTGGACAATTCATATATCTCCTCGGCCGTCATTCCCAGCTTAAGGGCGTATCTTATATAGAATAGCCTGTCGTCGTTGGGAAGGCGTATCTTCTCTTTTATGGTCTGTATGGTATCCGCTCCGGGAGATTCGATGTTTTCATCCGTTATCTTGTCCCGGCCGTCACAACCCAGCCCGAACCTTCGGATCTCGGTCGACCTTATGCCTTTCTGGAGGGCCTCTTTGAAGTTTCTCCCTATGGACATCGCCTCTCCCACCGCCTTCATGGAGGTATTCAGCGTCCTGTTAGTCTGCGGAAATTTCTCAAACGTGAACCTGCATATCTTGAAGACGCAATAATCAACCGTCGGTTCGAAAAAGGCCTTCGTCCCGCCCGTTATCTGATTGAGGACCTCCGGAAGCGTCAGCCCAACAGCCAGCTTGGTGGCGACGCGCGCGATAGGAAATCCCGTGGCCTTCGATGCCAGGGCAGAGCTTCTGGAGAGGCGCGGGTTCACCTCGATTATAACTATATGGCCATTGGCGGGGTTTTGCGCAAACTGGATATTGGCGCCCCCTCCGGTTATGCCTATCTTCCTTATTATCTTCTTGGACAGGTTTACGAACTGAGCATATTCCTCTTTGGTCAGGGTCTGCGATGGAGCGACGACGATGCTGTCGCCTGTATGGACGCCCATGGGGTCGACATTCTCCATCGATGTTATCATGATGACGTTATCGACGCAATCCCGCATAACTTCAAATTCTATCTCTTTCCAGCCCAGGACAGATTGTTCCACCAGGATCTGGCCCACGGGGCTCAATTCTATGCCCTTGGCCAGGAAGAGCTCCAGCTCTTCTTTATTATACGCTATGGATCCGCCCGTGCCCCCGAGCGTGTAGGCCGGCCTTAAGATGAGCGGAAACCCTATACCGAGCCCTATCTTTATGCCCTCTTCTATAGTGGTGGCGATACCGCTTTTTGGGACATCTATGCCTATCTCGAGCATGGCCTTTTTGAACAGCTCCCTGTCTTCGGCCCGCGAGATGGCATCGACATTTGCGCCTATCGATTCGACTCCGTATTTTTTCAATATCCCTTCCTTCATCAGGAAGAATGCCAGGTTCAGTCCGGTCTGGCCGCCAAGAGTGGGAAGGATGGCGTCAGGCCTTTCCTTTTTTATTATCTCGGTAACCGCCTCCACCGTGAGGGGCTCTATATATGTGACGTCGGCCATGTTGGGATCGGTCATGATGGTGGCGGGGTTCGAATTCACGAGTATGGTGCGATACCCCTCTTCTTTTAACGCCTTGCATGCCTGGGAGCCGGAATAGTCAAATTCGCATGCCTGGCCGATGACTATTGGGCCGGAGCCTATCATCAGTATTTTATGTATATCCTTACGTTTTGGCATAGCTCACCTCAAGTTGTTTATTTTTCTTCGTTTTTATCCCCGCTCTCCCGGAAGGGTTTAGCAATTTCAAAAATCGCAAGAAGACATTGTTGACCTCCCCGAAACCGGGGCTGACCGGATAGTATTGTGTCGAGATGAACTTCAAGCTCTTGCTTTCCATCTCCTCTATGGAGCCGTCGTTTATATTTCTCAGGGTTATTTCTACGGCCTTCTTTCTTCTTATTGAGTCCTCGTCAACGATGTAGCTATGATTTTGCGTCGTTATCTCGCCCTTAAACGAATCCGCCGGCTTTACCGGATAGTTTACTCCTCGGTGCCCCAGCTTCATCTTTTTCACTTTGCCGCCCAACGCAAGCGCGATGAGCTCATGTCCTAAAGATATGCCCAATATAGGAATTTTTCCAAGCACGCCGTTCACGGTCTTGATGATCTCGGGTATGGCAGCATCGTCCTCCGGCCCGCTGGATATTACGAGGCCGTCCGGTTTTATGGCCAGGATCTCTTTGGGCGTTATGTTGTAGGGCAACAGGGCCACGCCGCATTTAAGGCTCTTCAATTGGGCGGTGAAGCTCTTCAGCATGCCAAGGTCAAGCACCGCGACCCTTGGCCCCCTGGAGCCGGTCTCTACTTCGGTTATGGCCTTCACGGAGATATTGCTTATAAAATTATTTTTGCCCTTCTTTTTATGCTCTCGCAGTTTTTTTATCGCCTTCTGCCCATCGAGCGGCTCGCTCGTTATGATACCCATCATCTCTCCGTGATTACGTAATTCAACGGCCAGAGTTCTCGTGTCGACTTCGCTCAAGGCGACGACCCCTTCATGATTCAGAAAGTCCTGGAAGGAACCCTCTGCCTGCCAGTTCGAATATATCCTGCTGCATTCTTTCATGATCAATCCGTTAACCCAGCATTTTCTAGACTCGTAAAATTTGTTCGCCACCCCGTAATTACCTATCAAAGGATAAGTCAGGGCCAATAACTTACCGGCATTTGCCGGGTCGGTCATCATCTCCTGATAGCCCACTACCGCCGTATTTAAAATGACCTCGCCTATCCTCTCGGCCGGCGCGCCTATTGAAACACCCTCAAAGGACCTGCCATTTTCCAGAACTAACGTTGCTTTCATCTCATTCTCCGCAATTGATCTTAAACGGCGGAATTCCGATAACCCGCCAATAAAAAATGGCCACGAGAGACGAAACCTCCCCTGGCCACAACCTTCGGTTGCACGAACTTGTTATTTACCTTGTATCTTGATAACTCCTTTTCGAGAGACATTCATATTTTCCATAAGATATATTTCTTGGTTGTTATCAGAGCAATACTCTAACACATCACATCTTATATGTCAAGATATTTTGAGATAAGCATTAATATTTTAATTCTATTTTTCCATAAAAAAGCGTATAATAATACGGTTCCTATAGGGAGATAAAGATGCGGATCCTTATCATTGAAGATGAGAGAAAAATAGCGGATTTTATTAAAAGGGGCCTTAAGGAAGAAGGCTACGCCGTGGATTTGGCCCATGACGGTGAACAGGGCCATTTTCTGGCCAAGACCAACAACTACGACCTCATACTCCTGGACCTCATGCTTCCCAAGATAGACGGCCTCAGCCTCTGCGGGCAGTTGAAGAAGGAAGGTGTCTCCTCCCCCATTATCATGCTTACGGCAAAGGATACGGTCAAGGACAAGGTTGTGGGCCTTGATACTGGAGCCGACGATTATCTGACAAAGCCGTTTGCTTTCGAGGAACTGCTCGCCAGGATCAGGGTCATACTCAGGAAAAAGGAGTCCGGCACCGTTACGAAACTGCAGGTGGGGGATCTTGAGCTGGATCTTCTGACTCATAAAGTGGCGCGATCAGGCAAGGAGATATCACTGACCGCCAAAGAGTACAGTCTTCTGGAGTACCTGATGCGGAATGCCGGCACGGTCGTAAGCAGGACGATGATATCGGAGCACGTATGGGATATAGATTTCGACACCTTCACGAATGTCATAGACGTCTATATAAATTATCTGAGGAAAAAGGTCGATTCCGGTTTTAGCAAGAAGCTGATACATACGATACGCGGCAGAGGCTACATATTGAAAGAGTGAGCCCCAATGTTTTTAAAATCAATAAGATTCAAGATCACGATATTGTACATGGCCATACTGGCGGTTACGCTGGCCGCCATCAGCATAGCTCTTTACCACAATGTCGATAATAGCCTCTATGGCAACATGGATACCCTGCTCAAGTCAAAGGCGGCAGGCATAGCGCAGGCCATAGACACTTACTGGGAGGCATCGAAGCTGGAAGTCATAGACAGCGGCGTAAAGCCCGATGAGGTCCGGAAGAGACGCAACGTGAATTTCGCGAAGATAGCCCAACGCTGGGTCAAGAAGGAGACGAGCGATCCGAGGCTCATGGATATATTTGTCCAGGTATTCGATACCGACGGCGCCACGATAGCCTCTTCAATCGAAGCCAAAGATATGCCGACCATTTCGAGAAAGAATTTTATCACGGTGCTACAGGGGAAGACCCGCTTCGATACGTTGGGCGATATCAATCAATCCGACAGGGAATCGTACAGGGTATTTACCACGCCTATATTTGAAAAGGAGAAGGTCGCCTATATAGTCCAGGTCGCCAGTCCACTGACCTCCATACATGTTGCCCTCAATAGCCTTAGGGCGGCCCTCTTATTGATACTGCCCGCGACCGTTCTGCTCACGGGAGTTATGGGCGCTTTTCTGGCGAAGGTGGCGCTCCACCCCGTTGACAGCATGATAGATACCATACACCAAATTACAGCTGAGAACATGAAGCTGAAACTCTCCATCCCCGACACCAGGGACGAAATACAGAAGCTTGCCGAAACATTCAACAGCATGCTTGGACGCCTCGAGAGCTCTTTTAATGCTCAGAGGCAGCTTTTTGAAAACTTGTCGCATGATCTCAAGACTCCTCTGACCATACTGAAAGGTGAATTTGAGGTCGTGCTCAAGAAGATGCGTTCTCAGGGTGAATATGAATCGATATTGAAGAGCGCGCTTCAGGAAGTGAATAAAATAATAAAATTGGCTGAAAACCTCCTCTTTCTGGCGAAGTTCGATTCGAGTCAGATGATGCCCGAAAAGAAGCGGTTAGAGCTTGGCCAATTACTCAATGACGTCATGAAGAATGTAAAGACGCTATCCGAATTGAAAAATATACGGATTTCATTGGGCCAGGATGATAAGCCCCTTTTCTTGTACGGAGACGAGAATCAGTTAAAGACCCTCTTCCTTAATATCATTGATAATGCCGTTAAATATACGGAACCAGGCGGCAGGATAGAGATCGTCGCTGTTGCAAACGGCGATCTTGTCACGGTCAAGATAAGCGATACCGGCGTTGGTATTTCAAGAGAAGAGATCGGCCACATCTTCGACAGGTTCTATTGCGTTGATAAGTCGCGCGCAGACGATGCGGGATTTGGCCTCGGCTTAAGCATAGCCAGGTCCATAGCCGAAACCCATAATGGAAGGATCGATGTGAAGAGCGAGGTTTCGAAAGGATCTACTTTTACGGTCTCCCTCCCATCTTTTAAGAACGGTTCTGCATGACGAAAGACCTGTGGAATATTAGAAATTTTTAATATAATTTTAATTATTTTTTAATGGATTGTGATGTATAATAGGTATGAAAAAACAGGAAAGGAGTGATCACTATGAAGAAGATAATGGCGATGGTCGTGGCGGTAGCCCTTCTAGGGTTATTTTCCGCGTTAGCCAGCGCAGAAGGCGAAGAGAAGGTTCTCTTCAATTTCGAAAAAGACACTCAGGGCTGGGAAGTGCCTGAATGGGCACTGGAACAGCAGGATTATGTAGGAAAGACCGTTGCATCCTCAGCCGATTTCGCCAAAAACGGCACGAAGTCCCTGAAATTGACAGCGAACTTCCCTGGCAAGGTTTGGACCGCTGCCATAGTGGAAGATTTCGAATATTTTGATTGGTCGCCTTATAAAGAGGTTTCTTGCGACGTATATATACCGCAAGATTCGCCGTCCGGTCTGAAGGGAAAATTGATACTGACCGTGGGCGAGAGCTGGAAGTTTACGGAAATGGCACGCTCCATTCCTCTGGTGCCCGGTGAATGGGTCACGATATCCGCCAATTTGATGCCCGGAAGCGAAGACTGGAAAAGGACAGTGGTGGATGACAACTTCAGGAAGGACGTGAGGAAGATAGCCATCAGGGTTGAGTCCAACAGGAACCCCGTATATGACGGGCCTATCTACATCGATAATGTGAAGGTCATAAAGTAAGAGACACGTTAACCTGTTTTTTCTGACCCCGCGCGAAAATCGCGGGGTCTTTTTTATCCGCCTTCGCATAAAAATCGTTAGGCGGATACCCCCCACAGCTAGATTTGCGAAGCAAATCTGGTGGGGGTTTCATGTAGAGATCTTTTTCAGGCTACGAATAGGTTGCGGGATGAGAATTTGCCGTCCGTGGTGAGGTTTACGCCCAGCCTTTTTAAACCGACTTCGTCACCGGGGGTAGGAATGTGGGTCATGTGCATTTCACATCCTCTTAATGCGACCAGCTTCTGCATGGCAAGTTCGGCGGTATGGTTTGTGGTAGCGCTTATGGAGAGCGCTATAAGCGTCTCTTCGAGGTCCAGGCTTTCGGGGTCGGCCTTCAGAATGCCCTCTTTTAATTTCGAGATCTGGTTTATTATATGCGGTGATAATAGTAATATCTCATCCGGTATGTTCGCGAGCATCTTGATGGCGTTCAAGACGACGCTCGAGGCGGCGTGCATCAGGTTTGAATTTTTACCCGTTATGAGCTGCCCGTCCCCGAGTTGAACGGCCGCACCGCAATGTATACCGGCATGCCCCTTGCCTTTCGACTCCGCTTCTTCGGCGGTCTTCCTGGCGATCTCCACTACGAGGCGGTCGGTTATCTTGACGCCCATCTCTTCCATCAGGATAGCTACCTTATCCACCGTCTCTTTTCTCTCTATGCCGAGTACGTATTCTGTGTTATATCTGAAATACCTTCTTATCAGTTCCTGTTTCGCGGCCTCCTGGACCACGCTATCATCTATGATTCCAAAGCCGGCCTTGTTTACCCCCATATCGGTAGGAGAGTTATACATCGGCAGGTTCGCGTTTTTAGTGAATATCTTGCTGAGGATCAGCTTGAGTATGGGAAAGCTCTCCACGTCGCGATTATAGTTTATCGCCGTTTCATTATATACGTTTAGATGGAAAGGATCTACGAGATTGAAGTCCATTATATCGGCGGTAGCCGCTTCATAAGCGACGTTGACAGGGTGTTTGAGCGGGATGTTCCAGATAGGGAATGTTTCGAATTTGGCGTACCCGGCGTTTATTCCGCGTTTATGTTCTTGATAGAGCTGGGAAAGGCACGTTGCCAGCTTGCCGCTGTTCGGCCCGGGGCCCGTAACGACCACTATCGGTTTTTTAGTCTGGATGTACTCATTCTTTCCGAAACCATCGTCGCTGACCACGCGGTCTATATTGGTAGGATACCCGTCTATGGGGTAATGGAGGTATACCTTGACACCCCTACGTTCCAGTTTGTTTTTGAAGATGATGGCCGAGGACTGATTAGCGAAACGGGTGATGACTACGGCGAGGATATCGAGACCCCATTTTCGCAGGTCGTCTATCAGTTTGAGAGTGGCGGCGTCGTAGGTGATACCGAAATCGCCCCTTACCCTGCCCTTCTCTATATCGCCCGAATATATGGAGAGTACTATATCAATCTTGTCTTTCAATAGCTGCAGGAGCCGTATTTTGACGTTGGAGTCATATCCAGGAAGGACGCGCGCGGCGTGATAGTCGAAACAGAGCTTGCCCCCGAACTCTAGATACAGTTTGTTGTCGAACTTTTTTACCCTGTTTACTATGGCCGAGGTCTGCTCGTTCAGATATTTTTCGTTATCGAAACCAGTTTTTTTTGTCATATTCCGGTTGCTACGATAAGGGCTATTATGAACGGCTTTCTCGCTTTCATGCTTTACCAATACAACCGCTTGAAGCGTGCCGAATATCTTTTGATCCATTCCTCAGAGGCCTGTTCCAGCGAGACGTCCCTGCCGAGTTGTATGCTGCGCAGATCCCGATATTCCGATATCAGATAGAGCTGCTCTATCAATTTCGCTTTGAAGGCGTCGGTGAACCGGTAGAAAGATACACCGATGTTGTATAGTTTGGTATCGGAATTTTTATTGCAATGGACGACCTTTGCCCTCACGTTGAATACCTTATCCTGAAAAGGCATCTTGACGCTGATTATACGGTTCTGCGGCACGGCCCTGCGCGCAGAAAACATCAATCCGCCCTGGCTTATATTTATCGTCATGGAACGTTGCGGCTGTGAGTCTTTGTCGGAAGTCTTCTCGAGAATTCTATATTCCAGCGGAATGCACAAAGGGTGCCTTATGAAATGGCGCTGTTCTATTATGGGTATTTTTTTAGGCACGTCTCACCTCTTGGATTTTATAGGATTATTCTATAATGAAAGTGGTTATGATGCAATGGAAATTATTGATGATCGTACGTTGAGTAATAGTATGGGGTGTGGGCCCTGAACTCAGCGGCGCAGGTATCGACGAGCTTGAAGGAAGGATTTATCCCGAATTTTTTTCTTAAGGCGCGTATAGCTTTCTCCTTGGTGCCTGTCAGGCAGGCGATCTGAATATCACTGAAACCCAGCCGTTTTGCCTTGGCCAACAGTTCAGCGGTCATCTTATCCTTTCCCGAGATGATCTCTTTTTCCGCGATTATAATTTCTTTGATATTATGTATGAACCAAGGGTCTATTCCGGAAAGCTCGCATATCTTTTCGGCATCGATACCGGCCCTCAGGGCGTCGCCGATATAAAATATCCTTTCCGAGTTTGGTATTATAACCTTTTGACAGATTTCATCCCTCGTCTCCTCATCGGCGTTTATATCGTCGACGTGCCCCTTAAAGATGATGGTGTCGAGGCCTGATTTTTTAATCTCTAGTGAACGCAGGCCTTTCTGTAGCGCTTCCTTGAAAGTCCTGCCAATTGCCATCGCCTCTCCCACGGATTTCATCGATATTGTCAATGTTGGGTCTGCCGTGGCGAACTTTTCGAATGTAAACCTCGGTATCTTGACGACGCAATAGTCGATGGCCGGCTCAAAACATGCAGGCGTCTCCTTCGTGATATCGTTCGGTATTTCATCCAGCGTATAACCGACCGCCAGTTTGGCAGCTATCTTGGCTATCGGAAATCCGGTCGCCTTGGAGGCCAGGGCAGAACTTCTCGATACCCTGGGGTTCATCTCTATAACTACCATCCTGCCCGTTTTGGGGTTCACGGCAAACTGTATATTGGATCCGCCGGTTTCAACCCCTATCTCTCTTATACATGCTATCGAGGCGTCTCTCATCTTCTGGTATTCTCTATCGGTCAGTGTCTGGGCGGGCGCGACCGTTATGCTGTCCCCTGTGTGGATCCCCATAGGATCCAGATTTTCGATAGAACATATTATTACTACATTGTCCTTGACGTCCCTCATGACTTCGAGCTCGAACTCCTTCCATCCCATAACAGATTCCTCTATCAATATCTCGCTTATCATGCTGGATTCAATGCCTATTTTCGCAAGCTCTTTAAAATCCTCTTTATTATATGCGACGCTCCCGCCTTTTCCTCCCAGGGTAAAGCTCGGTCTTATGATGACGGGAAACCCTATCTTCTCCGCAGTTTCAAAAGCCTCTTTCATGTTATAAGCCTTGCCGCTCTCCGGCAGATCAAGCCCTATCTTCTGCATCGCCTCCTTAAAGAGCCGCCTGTCCTCAGCCTTCTTGATCGCTTTTATATTGGCGCCTATCGTCTCCACCTTATATTTTTTTAATATACCCGCCTCGGCAAGTCCTACAGCAGTGTTCAATGCGGTCTGTCCCCCTAGCGTGGGAAGCAACGCGTCGGGTCTCTCCTTTGCGATTATCCTTCCGACGGTATCTACATCTATGGGTTCTATGTAGGTTTTATCCGCCATCTCCGGATCGGTCATTATAGTGGCGGGATTTGAATTTACAAGGATCACTTTGTAACCTTCCTGCCTCAGGACCTTGCACGCCTGAGATCCGGAATAGTCAAACTCGCATGCCTGGCCTATCACGATAGGCCCCGAGCCTATGATCAGTATCTTTTTTATGTCCTTTCGCTTAGGCATGGCGTTTCATCATCTCCACAAAATTGCAAAAAAGGTATTCGGAGTCATGGGGGCCCGGCGAAGATTCCGGATGAAACTGCACGGAGAATACAGGCAGTCTCTTATGCCTCATTCCTTCCAGTGTTTTGTCGTTCAGATTTATGTGTGTTATCTCGATCTCTTTCTTGTTCAAGGTATCTATGTCTACGCAAAAACCGTGATTTTGAACCGTTATTGCCACCTTGTCTGTCTTTAGGTCCTTTACGGGATGGTTGCCGCCATGGTGGCCGAATTTGAGTTTATATGTCTTGCCGCCGAAGGCCTGCCCCAGCATCTGATGGCCCAGGCATATTCCGAATATAGGAACCTTTCCCAGTAGATCCCGGGCCGTCTCGACGACATATGGAACAGCGGCCGGGTCCCCCGGACCATTCGATAACAATATGCCATTTGGCTTGAGTGATAATATCTCTTCAGCGGATGCGCTTGCCGGTAGTACCGTAACGGCGCAGTCACGCTTGGCAAGTTCTCTTAAGATATTAAATTTCACTCCGCAGTCCAAAACAACTACCTTGTAGCGCCCTTCCGTGTTCCATACGCGTCTCTTTTGTGAAGAGACATCTTTTACCAGGTCTATGCCTATAAGTCCGGGAGATTTCTTGGCCTTCCTCACGAGATTTGCTTCATCGAAATCGACGGTGGATAGAACTGCTTTCATCGCCCCGGCCTCTCGTATATGAAGGGTCAGCTGTCGGGTATCGATATCTTCTATGCCCAATATTTTATTCTCCTTGAGATAATCGCCGAGGGACTTCTGGCTGCGCCAGCTTGAGGCAACCTTGGAATATTCTTTTACGACGAGAGCCTCGGCAAATGGCCTGCATGATTCCGCGTCCTCTGCGTTGACACCATAATTGCCTATCAACGGATAGGTCATCGTCACGATCTGCCCCTTGTAGGAGGGGTCGGTCACTATCTCCTGATAGCCCGCCATGCTCGTGTTGAAGACGACCTCCCCGAAGGTTTCGCCTTCCGCTCCGAAGGAATCTCCTTTAAATATTTTTCCGTCTTCCAGGGCCAGTATCGCTTTCATGTCATCCTTTTGGTTTTTTGTATGCCAAAGATGCCTTTATGAATCCGCTGAATAACGGATGCGCCTTATCGGGTTTAGATTTAAATTCGGGGTGGAACTGGACCGCTATAAAATATGGATGGCCTTTCAGCTCGATTATCTCCACAAGGTCCTTCTTGCGGTATATCCCGGAAAATAAGATGCCATTATTAGACAAAACCTTTCTGTACCTGTTGTTGAATTCATATCTGTGACGGTGGCGTTCAAATATTATAGTCTTTTTGTATACTTTCGCGGCGAGGCTGCCCTTTTTTAATTTACAGGGGTATGCTCCCAGCCGCATAGTTCCGCCAAGATCCTTGATCTTTCTCTGTTCTTCCAATAAGCTGATTACCGGATAGCGCGTCTTCGGCCTGAACTCCGTAGAATTGGCGCCCTTCAATCCGCATACGTGCCTGGAGAATTCTATCACTGCACATTGCATGCCCAGGCATAATCCAAGGAAGGGTATGCCGTTTTCCCTCGCATATTCTATCGTCTTTATCTTGCCTTCGATCCCGCGATATCCGAAGCCCCCCGGCACGAGTATGCCCGAGACGCCCTTTAGTATCTTTTCAGGAGGCGTCTTTTCGATCTCTTCCGAATCGATTCTTTTGATCTCTACTTTCGCGTCATTATGTATTCCCGCATGGATCAGCGATTCGTATATCGATTTATAGGCGTCCTGTAATGATGTGTACTTACCTACGACCGCGATCGTCACCCTGTTTTTCGGATAGAGCGCCTTTTCGACCACGTCTCTTTTCCATCTCCTTAGATCGGTCGTTTTGTGCCTCAACCCGAAATGCTCAAGGATGATATTATCCATGCCCTGGTCCTTAAAGACAAGTGGTATCTGATAAATGGTCTGGGCGTCCTTTGCTTCGATGACCGCCTCTTTCCTTACATTACAGAAGAGGGATATTTTCTCCTTTATCTCGTCGGAGAGTGTCTTTTCAGTGCGGCATATCAGTATGTTCGGTTGTATACCTATCTCGCGCAGTTTTCCGACGCTATGCTGAGTGGGCTTAGTCTTGATCTCATCGGCGGTTTTCACATAAGGGATGAGAGTAAGGTGTACATAAAGGGCATTATTGTAACCCACATCGAGCCTGAACTGCCTGGCGGCCTCAAGAAAAGGCAGGCCCTCGATATCGCCGACGGTTCCGCCTATCTCCACTATGACGACATCGGCGCCGGATACGTGAGCGGCCTTCTTGATCCTGTCCTTGATCTCGTTGGTTATGTGAGGGATCACCTGTATGGTCTTACCCAGGTAATCACCGCGCCTCTCTCTTGAGATCACGGCGTTATATATCTGTCCGGTCGTCACGTTATTGAATTTTGTGGTCTCCGTTTTCGTGAACCTTTCATAATGGCCGAGGTCTAGGTCCGTCTCGGCTCCGTCTTCAGTGACGTAGACTTCGCCGTGCTGGAACGGGTTCATCGTGCCGGGATCAACATTGATATATGGGTCGCATTTCATCAAAGATACCTTCAGCCCCCTGCTCTCCAGTATCTTGCCTATGGAGGCCGAGGAGATGCCCTTGCCCAGGCTCGATATGACGCCGCCAGTGATATAGATACATTTTGGCATGTTATCCCAGTTAAATGATAATGGCGTTTCGAAGCCGATATTCCGGCCTCAAAACGCCATTGTTTTTATAGTAGATCCGCTCTGAGCTACTCGAACAGTATATCACATTTTTTTAATATGTCAAACCGTTACGGGCTCTTATCGGCGAGCTCTCTTCTCTTTCGCGGCCTTAGGCTGTAGAAACGTATATTCCTCGCATTGCAACACAGGAGGCTCTTTCAAGAAGATACAGTTGCCGTGATTGGAGCAGTTGGAACACAACCCTTTCTTTTTCATATAGACCTCCTTTATTTGCCGTCGATGATCGCCTCTGCCTCTTTACGATACGCGTCCATGACGTATGGAATGCCTGATATTTTGGCGGCCTCTTCCGTCAGGCTCATGAGGTCGTTCCTGGAGATCGTATTGAGCCTGAAGTTCCTCGAGCCGGCCATGAGCTGCTGCAGTCCGACCTTGACCCTCTGGGCGAAGCTGTAAATACCTACGGCACCTAGGGATATATTCTTCATCTCCTTGCCGAACCGGTCCACCAGCTCTTCGTAACATACGAATATCTCTTCAGGTTTTGTCCCGAATTCAGATATGGTCGGAGGCAGTTTGCCTTCTTTTATCCATTCTCCGATGTTCTTTCCCACGAAACCGGGTATCATCAGCGCGCGTCCCATGCAGACCGCCTTCACGTACGGCGCGCCCATCGCTATCGCTTTAAAGACATGGTCTTCCAGCGAAAATCCTCCCGCGATGGCTATATCCGGGACCCTTATCTTCTTTTTTCTCAGCTTCTCGCAGAACTGGTACGTCAACGCCTGCAGGTAGAATGTCGGTATGCCCCACTCTTCCATCATGCGCCACGGGCTCATCCCGGTCCCGCCCGGCGCGCCGTCTATGGTCAAGAGATCTATCTTGGCGTTCGCGGAATACCGTATGGCCTGCGCCAGCTCTACCATGGAATATGCCCCGGTCTTTACCGTAATCCTCTTGAAACCGAGGTCGCGAAGACGTTTGACCTCTTTCATGAAAGATTCTTCCGAGACGAAACCGAGCCTTGAATGCCTTTCGAATTCTTTTATGGCGCCATCCTTAAATGCTTGTTCATTAGCATGGACCGTCGGGTCGGGAGTGACTATGTATCCGCGCCTCTTCAATTCCTTGGCGCGTTCAATGCTGGAGACCTTTATCTCTCCGCCTATACACTTTGCGCCCTGCCCCCATTTCAGCTCTATCGTGTCGAGCTTATGTTTCTTGCGGATATATTCGGCTACGCCCAGCCGCGTATCTTCCACGTTCATCTGCACGAGGATCTCCCCAAAGCCGTTATGGAACTTTTTGTAGGTCTCTATGCGCCTGTCCATGTCAGGAGCGCTTACGATCTTACCCTTGGAGTCGAGCTCAAGCTTCGGGTCTATCCCGCAGACGTTCTCACCGCAGACTATCGTTATACCGGATATCGCCGCACCTATAGCGAAATGCTCCCAGTTCTTTCGCGCCACTTCTGTGGAACCCAGCGCCCCCGTAAAGATGGGCAGCTGCATCTTGACCTTCTTATCCCATCCGTATTCCGTTCCGACGTCGACTGCCGGAAACGTGGCCGTATCCGGGTTTCCTTCGGTGCCGTTGGGCAGGCCCTTTGCCCCCTGGGCATATCCCTGGATATTGAGGTGTGAATAGTCCACGGGGTAATCCTTGTCTCCACCGGCCGTTACATCGCCGAATGGGCCGGGATAGATGACCTCACGGCCTCTGAATGACGACTTGAATATTTCACAATTACCCTTACATCCGTCTATGCACCTTGAACATATGCCCGAACCGGGCACCACGTTTTTGGACCTGTTGAAGGTCTTTGTTGCATCATTACCATTTGGCCTCAACAAATTCATGTCTGACTCCTTTCTTTTTGTTGATTATAATTTCTTGCTTAAATCCTCCGTAAGAATGATGGCATCCGCTATTTCGCGCATCGTCTTACGGCTATCCATACTGTATTTCCTGAGTTTTAAATAGGCCTCTTCCTCTTTCAATCCCTCCCTCTTCATTATGATGCCCTTGGCGCGTTCTATCTTCTTACGTACCTCCAGCTCTTCCTGTATGACCTTGCTCCTGACCATCAATTCCGTATTCTCTATGGCTACCGCCGCCTGATTGGCGATGGTCGCCAGGATATTCGTCTCCGTCTCGCTGAAATCGCGGGGTTTCGATGTGTAGCAATTTAGGACCCCTATGGCCTTATTCTTGACTATCAGGGGTACACACAGGAGCGAGCACAGCCCTTCTTTCTTCGCTATGCTCCTGCTTATGTAATTTTTATCTTTGCGCACGTCAAGGACCTTTACCGGCACCTTCTCCTTGAATACCTTGCCTGCTATGCCTTCGCCTATTTTTACTGGTGGTTTTTTATTGTATGCATCGCTTACGCTTTGAGTCGCCCTTATGATGAGCTCATTCCTGTTCTCATCCAGCAGCATGAGCGAACATATGTTCGAACCCATCATCTCCGCGGTTACCGTGACTATGAGGCGTAGGATATCTTCCAGGTATTGATCGGATGCTATGGCCCTGCTTATCCGTGATAATGCCTTTATCTGTTCTTCGTATGACATGGCGTCACCTAAAAAAATAAGGCGCAATGCGCCGTTTATCGGCACAGAACGCCTTCGTTCATAAAAAAACGCCCTCTCCGGCATTATGATACTGCCAGATCGGACGTCTTTATCCAGGTTTTCCGCGTTGAAAGAGAAAGGTTGTCTAAAAAGAGAAAGGCGTTCTTTCGAACGCCTTCGTCCTTTCTCATTATGGCACTGACTTTGTGCCTAATTTTTAATCAACTATTTATACCACGATTTGTCTATTTTGTCAAGTATTATTTTTTACCGCCCTCCGCTAGACCAATCCCTGGTCTATCATGGCGTCAGCGACTTTCACGAACCCGGCGATATTGGCTCCGTTGACGTAATTTATGTAGTTGCCTTCCTTGCCGTATTTAACGCACTGCTCATGAATAGCTATCATTATATTGTGCAGCCTTTGATCGATCTCTTCTCTGGTCCATGACAACCGCATGCTGTTTTGGGACATCTCGAGCCCGGAAGTCGCGACTCCGCCGGCATTGGCCGCCTTTCCGGGAGCGTATAATATCTTTGCCTTCTGGAAGACGTTTATCGCTTCCGGCGTGCTGGGCATGTTTGCGCCCTCACCGATAGCGATACAGCCGTTTTTAACGAGCATCTTGGCATCCTCGCCGGATATCTCGTTCTGAGTGGCGCTCGGGAAGGCCACGTCGCATTTTACCAACCAGGGCTTTTGCCCGGCGATATAGCTACAATTGAATTCGTCGGCGCACTCCTTTATGCGGGCGCGTTTTACATTCTTAAGATCCATGACACATTTCAATTCTTTTTTGTCGATACCACCCTTATCGTATATATAACCGTTGGAATCGGATAGCGTAACGACCTTGGCGCCTAACTCGAGGAGCTTCTCTACGGTATACTGAGCGACATTGCCGGATCCGGATACCGCGCAGACCTTTCCTTTCAGCGATTCGCCTCTTGTCTTCAGCATCTCCTGGACGAAGTACACGCAGCCGTATCCCGTGGCCTCGGGCCTTATCAGGCTTCCGCCCCAACTGAGACCCTTGCCTGTCAGGACGCCCGTGAACTCATTACGCAGCCTCTTGTACTGGCCGTACAGGAAGCCTATTTCGCGGCCGCCGACCCCTATGTCGCCGGCAGGTACGTCCGTATCGGGGCCTATGTGCCTCTCTAATTCCGTCATGAAACTTTGGCAGAATTTCATTACTTCATTGTCCGATTTTCCCTTCGGGTCGAAGTCAGATCCGCCCTTGCCGCCCCCCATGGGAAGCGTAGTCAGGCTGTTCTTGAATACTTGTTCGAAAGCCAGGAATTTCAGTATCCCGAGATTGACGCTGGGATGGAAACGCAAGCCCCCTTTATAAGGCCCGATGGCGCTATTCATTTCGATACGATAACCGCGGTTGATCTGTATATCGCCTTTATCGTCCAGCCAGGGGACGCGAAACATTATAACCCTCTCCGGCTCTACCAGCCTCTCCAGTATCCTGGCCTTTTGATATCGCGGGTTCTTATCCATGAAAGGCAATAGGGACTCAACTACTTCACGGACGGCCTGGTGAAATTCTACTTCACCGGGGTTCTTTTCCGCTACTTTAGCCATGAATTCTTCTACTTTTTTGGCCGACATCTCTCCTCCTGTTAATTTTTGGAAAGGTGTTCTATTATCGCGCGGGCGGCTTTCTTTGCCATGCCCATGGCTTCGATAACAGTGCCCTCCCCTCCTACTATATCTCCTCCCGCGAAGACCCCCTTGATGGAGGTCTCCATAGTCCCGGGATCCACAATAACATCCGAATACTTGTCCGTCTTTATCTCGGGCGTAACGCTTGTCAGGATCTGGTTTGCCTTTAATCCGATAGCGATTATTGCCAGATCGCATTCTATCTCGAAGTCGCTTCCCTTGATGGGGACGGGCCTTCTCCTGCCGGAAGAGTCCGGTTCACCCAATTCACACTTCAGGCAGGCGATCTTCTTGACAAAACCATCTTGATCGCCCTTAAAACCAGTTGGCTGGATCAGGAAGTTGAAATCGATACCTTCTTCCTTGGCATGCTCTATCTCGAGCCTCCTGGCCGGCATCTCTACCTCTGTCCTTCTGTAAAGTATCTTAGTGTCAGGAGTGATCCCGCTTATCTTCTGCAGCCTTAGGGCTGCCCTTGCAGCATCCATGGCGGTATTACCGCCGCCTATTACGATGACGCTTTTACCGATATTGACGGGGGTGTGAAATTCCGGGAACTTATAGGCCGACATCAGGTTGACCCTGGTCAAAAACTCATTGGCGGAGTAGACATTACACAGATTCTCTCCTTCTATGCCCAGAAAGGATGGTACGCCGGCCCCCAGGCCCAGAAATATACAGGAGTAGCCATCTGAGAAGAGGTCCTGCAGAGTCTTGACCCTTCCCACGATGAAATTTGGAATAAATTCTACACCCAGGTTTTTTAAATAGTTTATCTCAAAATCGAGTATATCGCGCGGCATCCTGAAAGGCGGTATGCCGTACCTCAGGACACCTCCGGTCTTGTGGAGGCTTTCGAAGATCATCACTTTTATGCCTGCGCGTGCCAATTCTCCGGCGCAGGCCAGTCCGGCCGGGCCCGAACCGACCACGGCGACCTTATGTTTTGAGAGCCCGGCATCCTTCTTCACGGGGATCTCCAGATTATTTTTCATTCCGTAATCTCCGATGAACCTTTCCAGGAAGTGTATGTTTATGGCCTGTTCGGAGGCAAAGGGCGAATCCTTTTTGGTGAATACACAGGCCTTTCTGCACTGATATTCCGCCGGACAGACCCTTCCGCATATGGAGGGAAAGTCGTTCTTCTCTCTTATGGTGAAATAGGCGGACTTATAATCTTTCTGGCCAAGTTGATAGATGAATTTCTTGATGTCTATTCCCACCGGACAGCCGGAGATACAGGCGGGGTTTTTACACTGGATGCACCTTGAGGCCTCTTTAAGGGCGGCTTCTTCCGTATAACCCTGAACCACCTCTTCAAAGTTACCGCTACGCACAGAGGCGCTTAATTCTTTGGACTTTATCATCTCTTTCTTCATTTTAAATTATTCAGTTTGCAGATATGTTTTTCTTTGTCCGTGTATACCCTGTTTCTCTTATCCAGTTCCTCCCAGTCGACCTGGTGCGCGTCAAATTCCGGCCCGTCAACGCAGCTGAACTTTACCTTACCCCCGACTGCGACCCTGCAGCACCCGCACATGCCCGTTGCGTCCACCATCAGGGCATTCAGCGAGACGAGCGTCCTGACATTAAAACGCCTGGTCACTGAAGAAGAGTTCTTCATCATTGGAATAGGACCTACTGAATAGACGAGATCGTAATTTCCTTTAGAGAGGAGGCCCTCCAGTACCGATGTCGTGAAACCCTTTAACCCGTAAGATCCGTCATCGGTAGTTATGTAGATTTCATCGGATGTCTCTTTGAGCTCTTTTTCCAGTATTAATAACGCTTTTGTCCTGGCGCCGAGTATGGTCACGACACGGTTGCCGCTTGCTTTTAAGGCCCTTGCCACGGGGTAAATCTCTGCTATGCCGACCCCTCCTCCCACGAGGATAACCTTCCCGAATTTCCTTATCTCTGTCGCATGTCCCAGGGGCCCCGTTAAGGAATATAGCGATTTGCCCGCTTCCATCTTTCCCAGGAGTTTTGTAGTATGGCCCACCTCCTGGAAGATGATGGCTATGGACCCCTTTTCCCTGTCGGCCTCAACTATGGTAAGAGGTATCCTCTCGCCTTTCTCATCGGCCATGAGGACGACAAATTGGCCCGCTGACGCCTTTTTGGCAATTAGCGGGGAGTGGAGCTCCATCCTAACCAGCCTCGTCCCTTCGTGATCGGCAAGTATCTCTTTTTTCAGTATCTTCATTTTTTAAAGAAATGGCAGTTGCCTATTTTTTATGCATTGGAAAATAAAAAAAGACGCCGCTTTTTTTAGCGGACGTCTTTGTCCCCTTTTAACATAATATTGATGATATAATATAGCAACATTAGTGTGTTTTGTCAAGTAGAAAATTGCGGGTCTTTTTATCGCCCCAGCCGAAGCTGGTCGAGTTGGAAGAGCAGTCATAGATACAGTCCATGCAAAGGATGCATTCTGACTTTACATAACTGGCGTCATCCTTTATAGCACCCATCCTGCACGAACTTTTACAGTTGCCGCAATCCTTGCATTCCACCACAATACGCCTTAATATGGAAAAACGCGCCATGACCGCATATAACGCTCCTAACGGGCAGATGGCCCGGCACCAGAAACGGCTTAAGAATATCGCCATTGAGCAAATAACCGCGAAGAATATAAGCGTTATGATGGAGTATGGCGAGAAATTAGCCCCCTTCCCCAGTAAAGAGCAGGCGGACCTGATGGTCAGTGACAGGAAACGCTCTGTGATCACCAGCGGGTCAAGCAACCATGCTATCTGAGTACCCATCACGGCCGACAGGCCTATCAGGCCGAATATGTAAAATTTCGGCCTTCTCAATTTTTTATTCTTCGAATCTGGAATACCGGCCTTTCTTTTTTTAAAGGATGCGATCAGGTCCATGGTCGAACCCAGGGGGCATATCCAGCCGCAGAAGAATCTTCCGAGGACAGCTGTCATAAATAAGATGATGAGGGACAATGAGATGCCGGGGATGATCACGCGGCTGCCTATGGATGCGGATAATGTCAGGAGAGGATCGGCGTCAAAAATTAACCTGGGAGACAGAGGCCCTTTTAATTGGTAAGTGGCCGACCAGATGATGTAGATAAATAAAAAGAAAAAAACGGTCTGTGATATTTGGCGCATTAAAACCAACCGTTTTATTTTCATGCTGTCAGGATTGGAATTTTTGTTTTAACTTGGAAAGATAGATCAAGTGCTGCTTCTCTTCATCTATCAACTTCTGTACGGAATCCCTGTTGGTCCGGCCCATGGCCGGCAGAAGCTCGCTGAAGAACAATATCGCGTCCCTTTCGAATGCCATTCCGTATTGAATGGCCACGATGGGTGTCTTTACATTTTTGGCGAATTCGGACGGCGAGGCCTCTTTATAGAGCCTGTCCTCCACCAGTACTTTCATGTAATCCGCCAGTTCCCCGGGATATGTTTCATGGGTATCGTCCTCTTCAACGCCCTGTCTTATCTCGCTGAATTTTTTGATGTGCTCATCTTCCCAATCTCTTAAGCGGGTGAAGAGATCCTTCATCTCTTTTTCCGTGAATTTTTCAGCTACTAGCCCGTAGAAGTCCCTTCGCTTCTTTTCCTTTTCTATGCCCATGTCTATTATCTCGGCCGCATTGAATACGCTCATAACTTTCCTCCGTTTTTAAGGCTTTTTTCGAAATCCTCCATTTCCGATTCTTTTCTCGAGGATATGATCAATTTGATCAGCTCATTATCGTTTGGCCGCCTGGCCGGGGCCTCTTTTGAGTCTATCTTTGACTCGGATATCAGGCGCTTGAGAAATGACAGCCGGCAGACCATCTCCTTTATCTCGTCATATACCTTGTCCATGCTGTTATAGTATCTTCCCTCGTCGTCTGCGATATGAAGCGACCCGAGGTCTTCGCCTCCGCCCAGCTCGTATCTGTCGAGTCTCTCAAACGCCGCCCGGAAACTCCTCCCCTTTTTGTAGATGACGACCTTGCGCAGGCCGAAACGCCTGACCCTCTCGCCATAGGTCTCCAGTGAGCCGATCTCTTTAGAGAAGGCAGCCGAGAATAGCTTTATCGTATCTTTTACGGAACGCGGATTATGTGACGAAAAGATCCTCCGGAAATCGCTGTATTGATGATTTCTCTTTTCGAGGGCGATCAGATCGCCGATCTGCTCGTCTGTAAGATCTGCGCCTTTAGCCGAAACCAGTTTACGCAGTTTGGAGATATCATCTTCGGAATAGCCGGGCCCGAAATTCGCGGCGAAATTTTCTATATAAGAATAACAACCGGAGGATTTGAGTTTATCGAGAGACCGGGTATCTATCTCTCTGAACGGATGGGTGTACCCCATAGACAATGTTGGGCTGAATAGGACGGATATGAGCGAGTTTAATATGCGCGCCTCCGTTTCGCTTATTTTTAATTTGTCGGATAGGCCATCTTTTATCGGCTCACCTGCCGCCCTGGCGGATGGGTTCTCTTCTAAGAAGAATTTCAATATCCAGTCCTTAAATTTTAATAAGGATATCATGACAGGTTTTATTATACTAATCTTTTGGAATATTGGCAAATAATAATGGAGGTTTTAAGGGGGATTAGACTACCGGCAGGTTGCTTGAACCCATAAGGTATTTATCGATGGCGTGGGCTGAGCGGCGGCCTTCCGATATGGCCCAGACGATCAGGGATTGCCCCCTTCTCATGTCGCCGGCCGAGAATACGCCTTTGGCCGAAGTCATGTACTTGTCATCCGTGGCCACATTTCCGTACGGATCCAGTTTTACGCCGAGCGCATCGAGCAGGATGTCGTGCTCCGGGTGTACAAAACCCATAGCCAATATTACCAGATCGGCCTCTATCTCGAACTCGCTTCCGGGTAGTTCCCTCATGAGCGGACGGCCTCGCTCGTCTTTTTGGTCAAAACTGACGCGGACGCAGGACAATCTTTTCACGCGTCCGTCTACTCCGATAAGCCGCTTCGTGAGTATCGACCAGTTGCGCTCGCCCCCTTCTTCATGGCTGGAGGATCTCTTGAGGAGAAGCGGATATTTCGGCCAGTTATATTCCCCGGTGCGGGATTCTGACGGCTGAGGTAACAGTTCGATCTGGACTACGCAGCTTGCGCCGTGACGGTGCGATACACCGACGCAGTCAGATCCCGTATCGCCTCCGCCTATTACGACTATCCTTTTGCCCTTAGCGTCTATGAATTTATCTTCCAGTATCTTTTCTCCAGCTACCATCCTGTTCGCCTGCACCAGGAAGTCCATGGCGAAATGTATACCTTTCAATTCCCTTCCTTCGATCTTCAGGTCTCTCGGAACGCGGCTGCCTCCGGCCAGGCAGACGGCGTCAAAACCTTTCCGCAGTTCGGAAATGGTGATATCGGTTCCAACATTGACCGAGGTTATGAGTTTTACGCCTTCTTTTTTTAAAATATCGAGCCGCCTGTCCAGGACCCATTTTTCCAGTTTAAAGTCCGGTATGCCGTATCGTAATATTCCTCCGGCCCTGTCGTCTTTTTCATAGACCGTCACCTCGTGTCCCGCTTTATTTAATTGGTCGGCGCAGGCCAGCCCTGCAGGGCCCGAGCCTATTATGGCGATACGTTTTCCGCTGCGCTTCGCGGGCCCAGACGCCTTTATGATGCCCTGTCTAAACCCATGCTCTATGATGGCCAGTTCGTTCTCTCTTACCGTAACAGGGTCGTCGTTTATACCCAATACGCAGGCGTATTCGCACATCGCCGGGCACAACCGCCCCGTTATCTCCGGAAAATTGTTCGTCGCATGCAGTAGGTCTATGGCCTTTTTCCAGTGGCCGTGGAACATCGCGTCGTTCCATTCCGGGATATAATTACCGACCGGGCAGGCCCAGTGGCAGAAGGGCGTTCCGCAATCCATGCAACGCGAAGACTGTTCCTTGGAACGTTCGTCGTCTCTCGGCGCCGATACTTCTTTGTAATCCTTAACGCGTTCACATACGGGTCTATATGGAGAGCCTTCCCGCTTTACTTTCAAAAATCCTCTCGGATCACCCATCTGACACCTCTACGAGATTCAAATCTTCCTCTAGCTCTTTGCTTTCCAGGATACGCTTGTATTCTATCGGCATGACCTTGATAAAGCTCTTTAACCTGGATTTAAGGTCGTCCAGTATCTCTCTGGCCAATGTACTGCCGGTGAACCTGTGGTGGTTGGATAGCAGCTCGCCGATCGTCATCTCATCGTCGGAATTTATGCTTTCCAGGGTTACCATCTCCATGTTGCACCTATCTTTAAAATCTCTCTTCGGATCGTAAACATACGCGATGCCGCCAGACATCCCAGCGGCAAAGTTCCTTCCAGTTTTTCCCAGAATGACAACCCTTCCTCCGGTCATGTATTCGCATCCATGGTCACCGGTGCCTTCTACGACGGCATTCAGCCCCGAATTCCTTATGCAAAACCTTTCTCCCGCGGTCCCCCTTATATATGCCTCACCGCTTATGGCGCCGTAAAATGTCGTATTTCCGATGATGATGCCCCTGCTGGCGTCATAACCCGCTCTCCTGTCCGGATATATTATGATCTTCCCGCCGGAGATACCCTTGCCCACATAATCGTTCGCCATGCCTTCGAGTTCAAATGTTATTCCTTTGGAGAGAAAGGCGCCGAAGCTCTGGCCGGCTACACCCTTGAATTTGCAGTATACGGTATCATCAGGCAGGCCGCCTTCCCCATGTACCCTGCACACCTCTCCGCTCAACATGGCGCCGGCAGTCCTATTGCTATTTTTTATGCCCATGGAGAGTTTTACA
Organism: Candidatus Omnitrophota bacterium; assembly: GCA_028716065.1. Lineage (GTDB taxonomy): Bacteria > Omnitrophota > Gorgyraeia > 2-01-FULL-45-10 > 2-01-FULL-45-10 > JAQUQN01. The sequence goes on along the minus strand of JAQUQN010000002.1, from coordinate 31,107 downwards.
GGTGCTCTATTGCCTATCGCATCTTTTGAGAGTTTGATGAGTTCTGAATCCAATTCCCCGTGCATTGCAGGCTTCTGAGGCATAACATGGTATCTGGTGTCCGGCCTCTTCGTTCCGGCCTTGTACAGCATTCTTGAAAAATCCAGCCCTTTGGTCTTCCAGGTCAAGGCCGTCTTATCGACCAGCAATAGATCCGTCCTGCCGATCATGTCGTCAACGCGGCGAATACCCAGCCCGGCCATTATCTCTCTCAGTTCTTGCGCGACGAAATAGAAGTAGTTGATTATATATTCAGGCCTTCCCCTGAACCTATTCTGCAGGATGGCGTCCTGCGTGGCGACTCCCACGGAACAATTATTCAGGTGGCAATGCCTCAACATCACACATCCGAGGACTATCAGTACCGCGGTAGAGAAGCCAAACTCTTCCGCTCCCAGCAAGGCGGCGATGGCGATGTCGCGGCCCGTGCGCATCTGTCCGTCCGTCTGCAGCCTGACCCTGCTGCGCAGGTCGTTCAGGACCAGAGTTTGATGTGTCTCCGAAAGGCCGAGTTCCCACGGGAGGCCCGCGTGTTTTATGGAACTGAGAGGCGATGCGCCGGTTCCCCCGTCTCCGCCCGAGATCAGTATCATGTCGGCATGACCTTTGGCGACACCCGCGGCGACCGTGCCCACCCCTATCTCCGATACAAGCTTAACGCTTATTCGGGCTTTAGGATTGACGTTCTTCAGGTCAAATATGAGCTGCGCAAGGTCCTCGATGGAATATATGTCGTGGTGCGGAGGCGGCGATATGAGGGTGACGCCTTGCGTGGTATACCTGGTCCGCGCTATGATGGCGCTCACTTTGTGGCCGGGCAGCTGCCCGCCTTCTCCGGGTTTTGCCCCCTGGGCTATCTTTATCTGCAGTTCATCCGCATTGACGAGATAATTGGTGGTAACGCCGAACCTGCCGGAAGCGACCTGCTTTATGGCGCTTCTCGCAGAATCACCGTTCGGCAATGGATTGAATCGCGCCGGATCCTCTCCGCCTTCCCCGGTGTTTGACCTGCCTCCGAGCATGTTCATGGCTATGGCTATGGCTTCGTGAGCGCTCTTGCTTATGGAACCGAAACTCATGGCGCCGGTCGCGAATCTTTTTACGATCTCTTTCGAGGGCTCCACCTCCTCTATCGGGATGGGCCTGGCTTTTCTGAATTTTAAGAGCCCTCGCAACGTGCAGGGGCCTTTCGATTGGTCGTTTATCAATCCAGCGAATTCCGAGTACTTTTTATTATCGTTGGTCCTGGCGGCATCCTGCAACGCAGCTATGGAGTCAGGGTTCCAGAGGTGGATCTCTCCGTCTCTCTTCCACTGGTATACGCCTCCGGTAGGCAGGTATGGTTGGGACGCCGCGCTTACAGGATAGACTTGAGAGTGCCTGGCGATATACTCCTTCGCTATTGTGTCGAAGCCTATACCGCCTATTCTGGAAACGGTGCCTGTAAAACATTTTTCTATGAGGGCATCGCTCAATCCGAGCGCCTCAAATATCTGAGCGCCGCGGTAGCTCTGCAATGTCGATATGCCCATCTTTGAGAGCACCTTCAATATGCCGCTCTCCAGGGCCTTTCTGTAATTTTCGAGAGCCTTCTCGTAATCCATCTCCAGTTCTTTTTCTCTTACCAGATAGCCGAGGGCCTCATACGCGAGGTAAGGGTTTATGCAGTCCGCCCCATAGCCGAAAAGGAGCGCAAAATGGTGAACCTCTCTGGGTTCGGCGCTCTCGAGGATTATGCCTATCTGGGTTCTCGAAGATTTTCTGACGAGGTGATGATGCACGGCGCCTACTGCCAAAAGGCTCGGAAGAGCGGCCTTGGAAATATCCGCGCCCCTATCGCTTAAAATAATGAATGAATAACCCTCGTTTATGGCCCTGGATGACTCTTCACATATGTGGTCTATCGTATCGATGAAACTTTTTTCTCGAAGAGGGTCGAATAATATGGATATGGTTTTGGTCCTGAACCCGTTTATAGCGATATCGCGTATTTTTGATAACTCGCCGTCCGAGAGAATGGGACGGGCCACCTCGAGTTTGTGACAGTGTTCCGGTGTCTCATCGAGCAGTCCTTTTTCGGGCCCGACAAGTGCCGTCAGGCTCATTACCAGCTCTTCCCTTATCGGATCTATGGCAGGGTTTGTTACCTGGGCGAATAATTGTTTGAAGTAGTTGAAGAGTATCTGAGGCATGGCCGATAGGACGGCATGGGGCGTATCGTTTCCCATGGAGCCGATCGGTTCCGCACCTTTCTCCGCCATCGGTTTAAGTATGGTCTTGAGGTCTTCGCGCGTGTAACCAAACGCCTTTAAGGATGTAATGACATCTTCGGGATGCTTTGGTTCATTGCCTCTCTCCGGCAGATCATTGAGAGAGACCAGCTTCTTTTTAATCCAGTCGCCGTAAGGCTGTGCCATGGAAAGAGATCTCTTGATCTCCACATCGTCGATCACACGTTTTAGTTCCGTATCGATGTAGAACGTCTTACCGGGTTCCAGCCTGCCCGATACCGATATATCCTCCGGTCTTATGTCGAGAACCCCCACTTCGGATGCCATAACTACAAGCCCGCCTTTAGTTATCATGTAGCGTGCGGGCCTCAACCCGTTCCTGTCCAGCACTGCCCCTATCCTCGTGCCATCCGTAAAGGCGATAGCCGCAGGCCCGTCCCATGGCTCCATCATGCAGGCGTGGTATCTGTAAAAGTCTCTAAGTTCATCATCCATCAGGCCATCGCCTTCCCACGCTGAAGGTATGAGCATTGCCATGGCATGGGGTAGCGACCTGCCCGATAGTGCCAGAAGTTCAAGCACGTTGTCTATGGCCGCCGAATCGCTTCCGTTCGGAACGATTACAGGCATGATATTTTTGATCTCCTGCCCGAATAGATTACTCTTCAGTAATTTTTCCCTGGCCCTCATCCAATTTATGTTCCCCCGCAATGTGTTTATCTCGCCATTATGCGCAAGGAACCTGAACGGCTGTGACAGATCCCATGTCGGGAAAGTATTCGTGCTGTACCGGGAATGAACAAGGCATAAAGAGCTTTTTAGCGAATTATCTTTTAGATCGATGAAGAATTTTTCTAATTGATAGGGCATGAGAAGCCCTTTATACGACATGGTACGATTGGATATATTGGTGATATAGAAGAAGGCCTTCTGCCTTAAGCCGGTCGTTCTTATGAGATTCTCGACCCCTTTTCTGATAACATACAGTCTGCGTTCGAAAGCCAGCCTATCCTTCAGCCTTCTATTTTTAGCGATGAAGACTTGTTCTATCACCGGCTCGGTCTCCCTCGCGATTCTGCCTATATCCGAATCGTCTACCGGGACTTTGCGCCATCCTAAAAGAGCCTGTCCCTCCTCCTTAGCTATTTTCGCGAAGGCGGCCTTGCAGAACCTTCTTTCTCTCTCATCGGTCGGCAGGAAAACGATGCCGGTGCCATAGCTCCCCTCGTCCGGTAATTCCATACCTTCTTCCCCGCAGGCCTTGAGCAGGAACTCATGCGGGATCTGCAGTAGTATGCCTGCGCCGTCTCCGGTTTTCGGGTCCGAACCGGTCGCTCCGCGATGCGAGAGCCGTTTCAGCACTTCAAGGCCTTTTTGAACGGCATCGTGCGACCGCACTCCGTCTATATTACAGACGAACCCGACGCCGCATGAGTCATGCTCGAAGCGCGGATCATAGAGGCCCTGTCTTTCGGGCAAGTGGTTGTGTCTCATTTTGTTCATACCTTCCATCTCTTGACGTCGATGCCGAGTTTTTTTATCTTGGTGCGGATCGTATTACGATTGATCCCTAACAGTTCGGCGGCCCTGATCTGATTGCCGCTCGTTCTCTCCAGGGCCATCTCTATGAGCGGTTTTTCAACCTGCGCTATGATCGTTCTGTAAATGGGTAGGTTGTCATCCATATCAATGCCTAAAAGATAGGCAGGCCCGGTTAAAAAATATCCGCGCCGCCTACCGCGATTCGTAATTAAATATCAAAATATAGATAAAACTCGTATGGATGCGGGCGCATCCTCACCGTGTCTATTTCTCTTTTGCGTTTATATTCGAGCCATACATCGATAACGTCTTTTGTGAAGACGCCGCCCTTGAGAAGGTAGTCATGGTCTTCTTCCAGGGCATCTATAGCCCTGCGCAGAGATGACGGCACGGTTGGGATCTTCGCCAGTTCTTCCTCATTCAATTCGAATAGATCCTGGTCTGCGGGTTCGCCGGGATCGATCTTATGCTGTATCCCGTCAAGGCCCGCCATCAACATTGCGCTGAACGCTATGTAGGCGTTGCAGGACGGATCGGGCGGCCTGAACTCTATCCTTTTCGATTTGGGGCTGTCGGAATACATCGGTATCCTTACCGCCGCTGACCGGTTGCGGGCAGAGTAAACAAGGTTTACGGGCGCTTCGTATCCCGGCACCAGGCGTTTGTAAGAATTTGTCGTCGGCGCGCAGAACGCCATGAGGCTCTTGGCGTGTTTTAAAAGCCCCCCTATGTAGTATTTGGCCGTCTGGCTCAGGAGCGCGTATCCGTTCTTGTCGTAAAAAAGGTTTACGCCGTTTTTCCACAGGCTCTGGTGGCAGTGCATGCCTGAGCCGTTATCCGCAAAGAGCGGCTTGGGCATGAACGTGGCCACCATGTTGTTCTTCCTGGCCATGTTCTTTATGATATATTTGTAAAGCAAAAGGTTATCGCCCATCTTTGTCAACGTGTCGAACTTCATATCGATTTCGCATTGTCCTGCTGTGGCCACTTCGTGGTGGTGCACTTCAACGGGGATCCCGGCCTCTATCATCTTTAGGATCATCTTACTGCGAAGGTCCTGTAGCGAGTCGTGCGGAGGTACTGGGAAATATCCTTCCTTGAACCGTATCTTATAGCCCAGGTTAGGATTTTCGGATTTTCCAGTATTCCAGTCAGCCTCGACTGAGTCTATAAAATAGTATCCCGAGTTTTCCGTCTGGTCAAAGCGGACGTCATTGAAGAGAAAGAACTCAGCCTCCGGCCCGAAGTATACATTGTCGGCAATACCGGATGCCTTCAGGTACTTTTCCGCCTTTTTCGCGATATATCTAGGGTCTCGGGTATATGCTTTTCTGGTAAGCGGGTCATAGATATCGCATATGACGCTTAATGTCGGCACTTCGCAAACAGGGTCTATTACGGCTGTCGCAGGGTCAGGGATCAGGATCATGTCCGACTCCTGGATCTTCTGGAAGCCGCGTATGGATGAGCCGTCGAACCCTATGCCGTCCACCCAGATAGAGCGTGTCAGGTCATCCATCTCCGTAAGCTCCGATGCGGGTATGGAGAAATGCTGCCACAGGCCCGGCAGGTCATTGAATTTAAGATCAAGGATCTGTATCTTCTTCTCCTTGATCATCTTCATCACTTCCCGGGCGGCCTTTTCATCGAAAGAGCCGTTTATGAGCGGGTTCTTTGTCCTCACGTCTGTTAGTTTTTTCTCTTTCTTCTTTTTCATGTTTACTCCTCCTTTAGTGGTGGGGCATAAAAGATAAAAAGGCGCTCACTCGGTCAAATCACTCGCTGACCAAAATGAACGCCTCTGTTCTTTAAGTTTGCCTATTTTTGGGGCACTACTGCGTGCCTATTAATACCCTACAACTATACAAGTAAAAAATGCGTTACTCTGGTAACCTATTTTTTAAAGTTTACCCTATCGCCTCGCCGCCCCTCTCCCCGGTCCGTATCCTTATGCATTCGGCCAGATCGGCTATAAATATCTTCCCGTCTCCGATCTCTCCGGTCTTTGCCCCTTTTATGATGGCCCTGACCGTAGGTTCCACGAAATCTTCATTGACGGCAATTTCGAGGCGTACCTTTTTAAGAAGGTTACCCGTCTCTTTCCTCCCGCGATATACCTCGGTGTGGCCTTTCTGCCTGCCGCAACCCAGGACGTTGGATACGGTCCTCAGGCTGATTCCCGATTTGTTCAATTCTTCCAGCACCTTTTCAAGCCTATGCGGCTGTATTATAGAGATTATCAGTTTCATTTCTACCTCCTCCTAGTCTAACAATGTATAGGCGCTTTCCTCGTGTTGCGTTATGTCGAGTCCGGCCACCTCGTCTTCTTCGGAAACACGCAGCCCCATGACCGCATCAAGGACTTTGAGTAAGATGAATGTTACGGCGATCGAATATGCCATGGTGGCTATGACACCGATGGCTTGAGTGGCTAGCTGTGAAGGGTTGCCGAAAAATAGCCCGTTGCTCCCTCCGGGATTTATTATCTTCTGCGCGAAAAGCCCAGTTACCAGGGCACCCACTGCTCCGCCGACACCATGAACGCCAAAAGCATCGAGACTGTCATCATAAGAAAGTTTTAATTTAATGATGGCGACAGCTGTATAGCATACCAGGCCTACTATGATCCCTATGAAGATGGCGGATATCGGAGAGACGAAGCCGGCGGCAGGCGTTATTGCGACAAGCCCCGCCACAGCGCCCGTAGCCCCGCCAAGTATGGTAGGCTTTCCGATAGTGTTCCATTCAATGGCCATCCATGTAAGTGCCGCCGCAGCAGCCGCCGTATTTGTAGCGATGAAAGCCGTCACGGCTAATTCGTTGGCCCCTAATGCGCTACCAGCATTAAATCCGAACCATCCGAACCACAATAGCGCGGCCCCAAGGACGGTTAATGGCAAGTTATGAGGAGGCATCGGTTCATTGCCATATCCTCGCCGTTTTCCTAATACGAGCGCGCATACGAGGGCAGCTATGCCTGATGAGACATGGACCACTGTGCCGCCTGCGAAGTCCAGGGCCCCCATCTCTTTTAACCATCCGCCTGTACCCCATACCCAATGGCAGACGGGGTCATATACGAAAGTTGCCCATAATAAGGTAAAGACGACGTATGCGGAGAATTTCATTCTTTCAGCAAAAGCCCCTGTTATCAGGGCGGGCGTGATCACTGCGAACATCATCTGATATGCCATAAATAATAGATGCGGAATGGTCGCGGCGTAATCAGGATTTGGCGCCATCCCCACTCCTTTCAGACCGAACCACGCGAGACTACCTATGAAATGGCCCTTATCGGGACCAAAGGCAAGACTATAGCCCCACAAGATCCACTGGATGCTGATCAGGCACAGTACGAAGAAAGACTGCATCATGGTGGCGAGGACGTTTTTCCTCCGCACCAGCCCACCGTAAAAGAACGCTAAACCCGGCGCAGTCATCATCATGACGAGCGCCGTCGAAATCAATATCCACGCAGTATCTCCGGAATTGATCATCGCATTTTCCTCCTTCCTTATATTAAAACTTGGTTATTACTTCAGCAGCTATAGTGCTTTGATTATTAGCGGTAGTCTTGTTTTTCGTGAAGGCCTGACCGCTTGCCTTGTCGAACCTATATTCAAATCTCGCTATGAAATTTTTAAATATCTTGAATTCATTGGTAAGTGTGAATTCCCAGACAGCCAGGTCGGAGATGGGCATCGTAGAACTTGTAAGGACGCCTGTCCTTACGCCGTTCCTGTCATGGAAAAATTCACCGCGGCCGGCGATCGACCACCAGTCGAAAATATCATATTTGGCGTAACCGGCAACACCATCCCAGGATGCGTCCTTGCCGTCTGTATAGCCGGCGAAGGCCGACGTGCCATTCCTCTCCCACCCGTAGTCATAGTTGGCTTTTAAAGTCAACTTATCAAGAGGCTGGTAGGTTATGACGAAATCTATAAGGTCCCGGAAATCCTTATTGGAATCCGCCCTCTCCGGACCGAACATGCCTCCCAACGAAAACGATAGCTTATCGTTAGGTGTTACGGCTATCTGGGCTTCCAGCGTCTTGGCCCGGTTAAGGTCGTCCACCTGATCCCATCCATTGACTATGCCGATGTACGATTCGACCGGTATGTCCGCGAAGGGTTTATAATAGGCCCTCAAGCCCGTATGCGTGAACGGTATCGCGTAACCGAAAAGGTACGACCTGGAAAAATTCCAGTTATTGACGGATTCAATGACTTCCGCGCCCATTAACGTGACGAATTTGCCGAACTTGAAACTCAACGTATCCATTAAAGGAAGGCTGAATGGGATGCAGAACTGTGCATATGCCTGCTCAAGGTCGAATTCGTCTCCGGGATTGCCAAGGCCGTTTGAGTGTATGAGTTTTGCGTCCTGGCCGAAATCCAGGTCTACCCTGAAGCCCAGGGGTGATTCTTTCGATACGGTCTTTTCAAAGCTCAATTGTGCCATGTTGAGCATGAATCCATTGGCGTCCGTATCGAATACCCGGAGGTTGTTAGTCCTGGGGTTGGGAGGTACAGGCGTATTCGTATTGAATATATAGGAAGTGTCTACAAAACCATGAAACTCTATCTCCTTAGTAATCGAGGTGATGGCGTCCGTAATAGTCCCTTCCGGTCCAGTTTTTGGTTTTTCGGCGTCTGCGGCCCTTGCCTCGGATTGCTGCAATCTCGCCTCCATGGCGCTAAGCTTCTCCTTCATCATCTTTATCTCATTTCTTAGCTCCTCTATCTCATTCGCAAATACCGCCGTAGAGGAACTGATGATTATAAAGAGAGACACCACAAGACCGCTAAGTATGTTTTTTGTATTAAGACTCATTAAAAATCTCCTTTAATATAAAAACAAAAGACGCCTCTCCTTTCCTCCTCGGATTAGAATAGACGTCCCTGTCCACTATGAAAAAAATAAAAGGCGTTTTATCTTCCAAACGCCTTCGTCATTTTTACACTTCTATGTGTCTTTAGCCTTTGTTGCCAAGGCTACGATTCTACAAGTAAAAAATGCCTAATTTTGGTAACCTCTCCGGTATTCATTTCTGAAAATACGCAGCTTATGTTTGATCTTTCCCTTTATCTTTAGCACCATTACGTGAGATACACCGAGGCGGTCGCCTATCTCTCTTGTAGTAAGTCCCTCCAATGAATATGATATAACGCGCCTTTCCTTTTCCGTCAGGCCCATCCTATCCGATTCTTTCAGTAATATCTTGTATTCCAGATTTTCCGGATCCGGCGTCTCCTTCGCGGCCAGGACCGCGCCAAGCTCGGTTTCGTCAGCATCTATTATCTTATAGATGCTTATCAATTTGGCCTTGTCCATCGAGGTGCGTATATAATTTTTAAGATGAAAATAACAGCCCTGTAGGATATAACTGTCCGTCTTGTCGCCAAGTCTGCCTCTTTGGAAGAGCGGCCATAGATATGTCACGGCCTCCTGGTATAGATCATCGTCGTCGAAAAAGGTAAAATGGCCGTTAAGCCGGTGCGTTATCCTTTTCAGCGTGGGCGTTATTCTATTGACGAGCGTTTCGAAATTTAAGTTCATTCTTATCACCAGCCTTGTAAAAACTAAAGCCCTTTACACGCCTACTTTGCGCATAAAGGGCTGCATCGCACCTTTTAGTATCCTATCTCTTCAACGCGATAGGAGTTTAATATTCTTTATATCTAGAGGTAACCGGCATTCTCCTGTCCCTGCCGAACGCCCTAGGGGTTATCTTCAAACCCGGAGGCGATTGGCGGCGTTTATATTCGCTTCTATCGACCATGTTCAGGACTTTGCATACGGTATCCTTGTTAAAACCCAATGCCACTATTTCCTTCAGTCCCTTATCATCCTCCACATATGCCTTCAGGATAGGATCCAGCACATCGTAGGGAGGCAGGGTGTCTCTATCCTTTTGGTCGTGTTTCAGTTCAGCCGTGGGCTCCTTTTTGATCACCGACTCGGGTATCACAGCGCTCACCGTATTCCTGTATTTAACCAGTTTATAAACTAAAGTTTTGGGGACATCCTTTATAACGGCCAGTCCTCCTGCCATGTCGCCATACAATGTAGAATAACCCGTGCTCATCTCCGATTTATTTCCGGTTGTCAATACCAGCCACCCGAATTTATTTGAAAGTGCCATCAGGATGTTTCCCCTTATACGCGCCTGAAGGTTCTCTTCGGTCGAATCTTTGGCCAGTCCGGAAAATTTAGGGTCCAGCGACATCAGGGATATTTTAAATATCTGCTCGATACTTATGGTCAAAAGCTGTATGCCTAGATTCGCAGCCAGTTTTTTGGCGTCATTTTCCGAATCGGATGAAGAGTAGCGGGAAGGCATGTAAATTCCGATAACATTGTCCTTGCCCATGGCATCCGTTGCTATGGAGGCAACGAGGGACGAGTCTATCCCTCCGCTTAATCCGAGAACCACTTTTTTAAAACCGTTTTTGGTCACATAGTCCCTCAATCCCAGGGCCAGCGCTTCATATACCTCGCTAACAGGGTCTAACTGCTTTACCTCTTTCCGGACCAGACCAGGCTTATCTTTTGGAGGTACGCTATCACCGATAGTAATATAAAGGTCCTTCAATCTTTCAGAGTTTTCCGGTATCTCCAGGTCAGCAATAAGCAAGTCTTCCTTGAAGGCCTCGGCCTTTTTTATTATCTTTCCGTTATTATCCACTATCATGCTCTGGCCATCGAAGATCAGTTCGTCCTGTCCTCCTACGAGATTGGCGTAAACCACATGGACCTTATTCTCTATTGCCTGGCTTTTTACGGCCTCCTCCCTTTCCCTGATCCTTCCGCTGTAATAAGGCGAGGCGTTGATATTTATTATGACCTTCACGCCTCTAGAAGCCTGGGCGCGGGTGGGCCCATCCTCATGCCATATGTCCTCGCATATATTGACACCGAATACCAGATCGCCCCACTTGAATACTATTGGTTCCTTACCCTGCCTGAAATACCTGTGCTCATCGAATACGCCGTAATTGGGCAAGAACATCTTATAGTATTTTCCTAGCACCTTGCCTTTATATATTACCGCTGCCGCATTATATATATCCGAGCCTATCCTGTCGACAAAACCTATAACGGCCACCACGTCTTCTACGGACCTGGATAACTTTCTCAAGGTCTCCAGATTTTCATCTATGAATCTGGCCTTGAGGAGGAGATCTTCAGGGGGATAGCCCGTCACAGCAAGTTCCGGAAAGGCTATAATATCCACCCCCGTCTGCTTGGCTTGTTGAAGGCAGGCCGTCATCTTCTTAAGGTTGCCTTCAAAATCGCCTACACAACAATCGATCTGGGCTATCGCAAAACGCATATTTCTCTTCATAAAACCGCCTATAAACAAAAAACGCCTATATCCGCAATATCGGATCTAGACGCCCTAGTCTATAAAAAATGTCTTTCAGCATACTTTGCCGAAAGACATCCTTGTCTCTTCATAATAAGTATACCATATTTTCAGATTCTGTCAATCATAAAGTAGCAACTTTTTATTGCCTAACATGGGTCAGGATTTCATCTTCTCGAGAAGCAGGATGGCCTCGGCAATCTCGCGCATCGTTTTTCTCATGTCCATGCTCTGTTTCTGTATCTTTCTGAACGCCTCCTCTTCGGAAAGGCCCTGGGTGCGCATCAGTACCCCCTTGGCCCTTTCGACCGTTTTTCTGGTCTCAAGTTCGTCCTGCATGACCTTCGCTTTTAGCATCAGCGCCGCGTTTTCTATCACTATGGCAGCCTGGTTTGCTACCGTGGTCAGAAGTTCGACTTCGCTTTTAATGAACTTGTGAGGGTGAGAAGTGTAATTATTGAGTACGCCTATTACCCTGCCCTTTACTGCCAGAGGGACGGATAGAAGGGATTTTAATCCTTCTTTTTTTGCTATGTCCTTATTTTTATATTCCGCCTCCTTGGCTATATCATATATTGCCATAGGGCTGTTCTGTTGCGCGACCTTGCCCGCAATGCCCTCGCCTACCTTCAAGGGGGACTTCTTATTATAGACCTCGCTCATCGACTGCGTTGCCTTGAGCACGAGCATGTTGCTCTTCTCATCTAACAGCATCAGTGAACATATCTTTGAGTTCATTATCTCCGCCGTCACGGTTACGATGAGTTTCAGGATCTCTTCCAGATATAGTCCGGATGTGATGGTCTTGCTGACCTTCGAGATCGCTTCCAGTTGCCTGGCGTAAGAAGCGCCTTTATTTTCCTTCTCAGGCATCTTAAATTTCCCTTTTTGGTTTTATGTTTGTACCCAGGAAAGTAACGTCTTGCTGTCGGGGCCTCTCCTGTATCCAACCATTATTTAACCCTAATCTCTTTGCCTCGTCAACAACATTCTTATACTCTTCCTTCGTCACGCCGCGCGATAGCTCTTTAAAATCATAGGCCTTATATGTAGGGTAGTACTGGCTCATGATACTCAGGTAGGCGTTTCCGCTGACCCTGTCTTTTATAAACTTTAAACTTTCTTTTATACCGGACAGCTCTTGCGGCAGCGCCAGAAGCCTGACGATCAACCCTTTTTCGGCGATACCATTCTCGTCGAGTAAGAGATCTCCGACCTGCCGCTGCATCTCCATCACGGAACCGCGGTTATATTTAACATAGTCTTCCGCATCCGAATACTTTTTTGCGGTATTGTCGTCGCTATACCGCATGTCGGGCATGTATATATCGACAATACCTTCAAGCAGGCGTAATGTCCGCGGCAGGTCATATCCGCCGCTATTATAGACGATCGGTATATCCAGTCCCTTGCCAACGGCCATCTCCAGCGCCATCACTATCTGCGGTACGAAATGGGTCGGGCTTACGAGATTTATATTATGGCATCCGTGTTTTTCAAGCCCGAGCATTATCTCGGAAAGCTTTTCTATGGATATCTCCACGCCGTGCCCGAGCTGGCTGAAGTAATAATTCTGACAATAGGCGCACTTCATGTTGCAATAAGTAAAGAATATGGTGCCGGAGCCCCGCGTCCCTGAGAGAGGCGGCTCCTCTCCATGGTGAGGAGAATGGCTATATACTGCTGGTTGCAGCCCGGCCCTGCAGTAACCCCTCTCTCCTCTGATCCTGTTTATGCCGCATCTGCGCGGACAGATGCTGCATCTTTCGAGAGACTCTTTCAAGATCTTTGCGGAGTCCCTTATTTTGTGTAATTTAGAATCAACTTTACGGGTAGGCATTTGTACCGATCTATTTATGTAACTTGTTTTATCTGGCAGAGTATCTTCTTGCCAGCGTGAATACGAAGAGCCCTGTCAGGAAGACGCCTATGAAGCCCTCGCATGCCGCCAGGAGCCTGAAGATGGGGATCGGCCTCGGAATGAAGTCGCCATAACCCACCGTCGTAAAGGTTATGGCGCTGTAATAGAGATAATCGGCCCAGTTCATCGAATACCCGGGATTGGCGGGGTTTTCTACGGTATTGAATGTGAAGAACATTATGGCGAAAAAAAGTATCGACACGATCGCGGACAGTACTATCCGGTAAGGTTTCTCGCCGTATCCGCACAGGATGTTCATGAGAAGGCTGGGGAAATACGCGATGTCCCTGTTCTTCAGGAGGATAAGGCGTTCCAGGCTCTTCTCCTTGAACGAAGCCCAGCTGGCGTCATCATACATGCCGCCGGCGAGAAAGTAGCCTTTGAGGTCCCTGTATGACTCCTGCGCCGAAAATAGGCCCGTCTCGTTTATCCGCGGCGCCGGCATCAATTTCTTTTCGCTTGAAAAATTCCTCTGATTGAGCGACTTGGCGGCTGCGAAGGTCGTGTGCCATATCTTTACATTGAATAATCTGGTATTCCAGAAATCAGCCCCCGACATGTCGCATTCCGTCATGTTCGAATCGGATAGGTTCGAGTTCCAGAGCCTGGCATTCACGAAACGCGATTTTGTGATGTCAGTCCCTTTCAGATCGCAGTGTGTCACGTCGGAATCCGTGAAATCCGCCCCTATCAGATCGGCGTTCTCGAATATTGAATTGAATATATGGCTTCCGGAGAAGTCAGACTGAGACAGGTTGGCTTTAGAAAAATTGGCCTTCTCCAGGTGTGCATCTTTGAAGGAGACCTTTTGCAGATTATAACCTGACAAGTCCTCGCCCCTGTCGATGCGGTCGAGAAGATCCTTTTTATATGTCTCCTTGTCATGAAGATGGTTCCAGCAAAAGTCGGAATTTGTAATAGAGCTATTTTTGCATTTATCAAATTTGCATTTCATAAGATGCCGCTCGCCTCTAATAAGGCTCTGCCCTGTGGGTGATATTCTTGTCTATGAAATCGATTATTCTTTGTTCTTTTTCCGATGATAGGTGAGTGAACGCCACCCCCATTCCGGGATACGAGTGCGGTTGAATCTCTTTGTCCGCATGCCAGACTACCTTTCCATCCGCCGCCAGCGCGGTATTGGTGCTCGGGATCATGAATTCCAGATCCACCTTCGTATTTATGGGTAATTTCGAAGAACTATATATGTATACCCCCGCGGCGCTGATGTTTAAGGCGTCACCCTCAAAGACCTTGCGTTCCTCGTCTGTCCGGGGATCCGTAATCCTGTATTTAACACGCAGATGGATATCAAGCCTGGTAAATTTTCGCCTCAGAGCAAGTTTATCGATCTCTTCTTCGCTAAAGCTCTTAAGCGCGGCTTCAACATCTGCATACGATTCGAAGAGGCCGTCCAGCCTCACGATCTTGAACATCTCCATCGCAGGCAGAGAAACATGGGCGAACTTAATTTTACCTTTGTGGTTAACAACGTTTTTATATGCGATGGCCAGCACCGACAACCCGCTATAGTCGACCAGCCCCGCGTTCTCCAAATTCAGGATTATCTGAAGTTTCCCGGTGTTGACGAGCCAGCCGACCATCTCTATGATATCGGAGGAATTTATATCAATGTTCCCCTCGATATCCAATATATTTATGTTATTGATCTCCCTAATTCGTACGGCCATATTTATTCCAATCCCCTTTTAAATCACTGTCGGAAGAAAAAGGTATTGACGCCTTTACCCATCCGGTTTGCGTCTTTTCCCACGCCTTGTATGGTTTCGCCGCATCCTTCGAGGATCGCGAAGATGCTTAACAATAAACAGGCCAATATAAACTTTTTCATAATAACGTCCTCCTATCTCATCAGTTCCATGGGATTCTGCGGCTTGCCGGTCTTGCGTATCTCGAAATGTAGATGCGGCTGTATATGCTTATTGGCGGCATTGCCGCTCTTGCCGACGAATCCCACCACTTGCCCCCGTGCTATCTTTTGCGTGGAGACAACGGCCCAATCCGATAAGTGCGCATACATCGTCTGAGAACCATCGGGATGGTATATCATGACATATTTGCCGTAACCGGTAGGCACCTTGCCGCAAAACGCAATGCCGCTTTTGGCCGCATATACAGGGGTGCCCACGGGCGCCGCTATATCGATACCGCTATGCGTCCTGTTATTTCTTCGCTTCGCGCCGTAATGGCCATCGCCCCTGGAATCACTTCGTATGGTCAGCTCGCCAGAGCCGTTCATGATTGGGCTCTTAAAATAGGGCTCTCTTATATTGAACAGAGCTATGGAAACGGGCTGATACAACGACGCGGTGACAAAGACAGTTACGACGATCAGCGTTATGCAGAACAAAAAACGTTTCATGGATAATACAGAAAAAGCCATACATCTTCATCTAAGAAAATATGGCTTTTTCATCTTTTGTTTAGGCTGAAAATATTATTTTCTCGACTATAGCTTCTTATTCCTTAGCTGCTTCTATGGGCGCTTTCGCGGTTCCTTTTACGGCATCTACGACCGTTTCCGCTGTTCCGGTGATCGGTTCGGTGACCAGTTCTTTTGACTTTGCCACATCGCCGGAAGTAACCTGGCCCACCCTCTTCACTTCATCGGTAACTACCCTGGTGCCCCTTTTCCCCGTTTCGGCTACGACGTTGGCCGATTCGTTTGTAACTTTTGCGGGATAGTTGAAGAGTCTCTGCCAGAAACTTTTAGCATCTCTGCCCGTAGTATTTTCTTCAGCAGCCTGAGACGTCATTATAAAGATAAAAGATAATACCAGGCACATCGAGACCACGCTACATATGATTTTCCTCATCTTCTCCTCCTTTCAACATGAATTTATGGTACTAATATACACCAAATAGCGTAATTAATCAAGAAAGTCTTGTGACGGCAATCTCATTTGGAGGTTATCATTTTGACGGCTACAAAGAGAAGTACGACACCAAATATCTTCTTTAACAGAGGCCCGGGTACGCGCTGAACAATATCCGCCCCTATTAAACCGCCTATGGCGAACCCCAAAGCTATAAAAATGGCCATGTCAACCTTAACGTTGCCCCCCATGTAATACCTGAGCGCGGCTAATAGGGTTATGGGTGGAACCATTACGGCCAAAGAGGTTCCCTGCGCCTGGTGTTGCGTAAGCCCGAACAAGAATACCAGGGCAGGTACAAGGACGAAACCCCCGCCTAAGCCTAAAAAACCGCTGCAGAGGCCAGTTATAAGACCCAGCAATATGTATGATATCGTAGACATGGTAAATTTTCTAGAACCTATTTTAGGAGTTTGGACACAAGTTGATTTACGAGCTTGCCGTCGGCTCTGCCCCTTACCTTTTCCATCAATACCTTCATGACCTTGCCCGTGTCGGATTTAGTAACGGCGCCGGTCTGGGCCAATGCCTCTTTGATCAGGCCGGTCAGCTCATCTTCTGTAAGCTGCTCAGGCATATAGGCCTCTAAAATTTTTAACTCCGCCAGTTCTTTTTCCACAAGATCGGCACGGTTGCCTTTCTTGAACTGTTCTATCGATTCTTTGTGTTGTTTTATCTGTCTTTGTATTATCTGCAATATATCCGTGTCAGAAGCCTCTTTTATCTTTTTATCTATCTCAAAGGTCTTGATCGCCGATATGAGCATGCGCAATACCGACAACGCGATCGCGGCCTTGCTTTTTAATGCGTTCCGCATGTCGGACTCTAATTTCCGATATAATTCCATAAATGCCTCATGAAAAATAAGAGAATAATTTCCACCCTAACTTAATACATTATGGCAGCTTATAGAATGACCACACTCGTTGGCCATGGGAGTATTAAGAAATGACCTCTATGCTGAACTCTATTGCGGGTAGATACGGCTTTAGAACGAATTAAGATGCTTTTACGACCTTAGTAGCCTGTTCGCCCTTGGGGCCTTTTACGATCTCAAATTCGACTTTCTCGCCTTCCTTAAGAGTTTTATATCCTTCGCCTTCTATGGCAGAATGATGCACAAAAACGTCTTTACCGGTGTCAGCAATGATAAAACCGTAACCTTTTTTGTCGTTGAACCATTTTACTGTTCCTTGAACCATTAAATTAGTTCACCCCCCTTCATCTGAAGCTTCGCAGTGCGTATCAGCGCCAACGCCCGCGAATGTATGGAACCCCACGGGCTTACGCCCGTGGTTCCTTTCTTTACCCCCACCAGATTTGCTTCGCAAATCTAGCGGTGGGGGTATCCGCCTACCCGCTTCAGTGTGACATCCGCCGAAGCACCCAGCCTATTACACGTTGATTGCGAAGGCGGATAAAAAAAGCCATCCGCGGCTTATTTAAAGCCTTGAATGGCATTCCCTACTAATTAAATTTTTTGACACTTATAATACTCGCTTATAATGTCTTAAATATACCATATAATGAGCGAAATGTCAAGATTTTTTTCTTTTTATTAGGAGTTTTTTGATAGGATTCAGGTAGTCTATGATCAGTTTTCCGGAAAGATGGTCCATTTCGTGCTGTACGACGCGGGCCAGGAGCCCCTCGGTGCGTAACCGGGAAGCGTTGCCATTTTCATCAAGAAAGTTTAAGTTTACCTTCTCGGCACGCTTGACCTTCACCACCGTACCAGGAACGCTGAGACAGCCCTCTTCAGACGTTTGTTTGCCTTCTCTGGAGATTATTTCAGGATTTATGAGCTTGATTAGGCCCTGGCCAATATCTATAACGACCAACTGGAAGTTGATACCCACCTGCGTCGCCGCAAGGCCCACCCCCTCATTTAGATACATGATCTTTGCCATCTCAGAAAGTAGTTCTTTTTCTGCATAGCTTATCTTTTTAACTTTTTCAGCTTTTTTTCTTAAGCAAGAATTCGGAAATTTCTTTATTATAAGATGATTCATGGCGAGGATTAAAGAGGTTTATTGCTGGAATCTACCCGCAATACTTTCATCTTAAGATTTCTTGATTTTTCATCATCTAACACGCCATAAGAAAAAATTATTATCAAATCACCTATTTTCCCTAAGTGGGCGGCGGCTCCGTAAAGCGCTATCGTCCCGGAACCCGAAGGTTCTTCTATGGCGTATGTCTCAAAACGGGCTCCATTGTTAATATTTACGACTTGAACGATTTCATTGGGATATATGTCACTGGTCTTGAGCAGGTTTTTATCTATGCCGATACTCCCCTCATAGTGAAGGTCTATCTTTGTGATTTTAGCTCTATGTATCTTTGACTTGCACATAAGTCTTAACATCTTGGGCGACTATCCTCCGATATTTGTCAGGTTATTACCATCGAAATATAGTTTTTTGGTCTGAGATAAATAATCGGCGTCAACCGGTATCGCAGCCAGCTGCGCATGATATATCCATACTTCTCTGGTTCCCTTCCACCTTTTCTTGTCTTCCATATTTGTTTGTATCTCGTCCGGCTTACCCCATATCGATATGACCTGCTCCTTGCTCATACCGACCCTTAGAGAGCCCTTTCCGAGAGGTTCTTTCATGACTTCGTCCGTAGTGGGCGGCTCTATGCCGGCACATCCTGTCAGCATGATTGCCAGGGTAAGCAGCAAAAGAGAGGCTTTGAGGGTATTTGGACTACTCATTAGGATGCTTCTTCTCCTTTACAATATTATATATGAGATCGCAGAGGAACTTCAGGAACGTGTTTTTATTGTCGTTCTCTATCTCGATGAACTCTATGCCGACATCAAATGGCGCCGCATCTTCAAGGCTCAACTTTTTCTTCCATACTACCCTGCCCTTGGCATGAACGGGGTTGGTGGCTGCCGAAATATCCAGTTTAAATTCAATCTCGCTGGATTCTTTAAGGTGTTTATCGCGTGTTTCGAACCTTAAGCCGTCAGCGGATATATTTTTCACGGATGTAGTGTAAACTTTACCGGTTTCCGGTACGGCAAAACTGATCGTGATGGGGGTCTGGAGCCTTATATATCTTCTTCTCTCGGCCAGGACGTTCTTTATCTTTACCACGCGTCTCTCCCTATTTGCATTAGAAATATAACATATAGTTGGTCTTGCGTCAATATATTATTATATGTAGCTAAATAAAAAAAGGGCTATTTTTGGAAAATAGCCCTTTTTTTATTTCACAAATCTCTTTACTGAACCTGGGTGTTTAACTCATCAGGTTTTACGAGCGGCTTGTTGTAATCCCCTGCTGCTAAAGGAAACGTTGCCACATCGGCTATACCCGAAACGGTTCTGGGGAATGCCTTGCCTACACCTTTGAAAGTTCCAGCGGTAATACCCCAGATCGGGTTTTTCGTATCTCTTGATACCTGTATGATAGACTTGGGTATCTCTGTCCATCCGAAGAGGATATTTTTTACCCCTCTTTCCGCTTTTATACCAGCCCCTCTAGATCCAGTCTGCGTTGCCGTGCCTTTGGTATCGGGCGTGACGTTCGCGCTATCGGCGTATGCTACTGCGCCTATTGATAATACTAATAAAAAGATCATTCCGATTTTAAACATGTTCATCTATTTTCTCACCCCCTCCATTTTTTATGAAGTATATCATATCTTAATTCTAATGTCAAATCTATTTTTGGACGGTATCTTCGCTGGAAAATAATACCATATTATCCTGCAACCAGCACCCTATCGTATCCAGCACTGCCGCGTCACCCTCATAATGCATTTTGTGGATGCCGTCGTTGACCCACTTACCCAGAAAGGCGTCAAGGTATGAAAAGTAGGTCAGGGTATGGCGTTTATTGCCGGATTCCTCAAGGGTCTTATCTATAACTGAGGCTGTGTCGGCCTTATCTGTCAAATCCGCCTTGCCCTGCAATACCAATACCGGAATTTCGATCTTCTTGACGGCCTCCAAAGGCCTGTATTCGGCCCCCTGTCTCATCCTCTTGGCAAAACACCTGCTTCTTAGGACCGAAATATAGTCATGTTTCGTTTTTTTGACCTTATCGAGGGTTTCTGTCACAGACCTCTGAGCCGTCTTTAGGTAATCTTCGCTCCAGCCGAATTTAGCAGCCATGGCTTTCAACTTCTCAAAATCCCTGTTCAGGTCTATGCCGAAATCGAAAGAAGGCGATATTAAAACCAGCGTCCTTACACCGGATTTTTCGGATGATGCCTTAATCGCGAAAAATGACCCGCGGCCATATGCTATTACGGCCATTCTGCCGGGATCCACCTCTTTTTGGCTTGCAAGGTATTCCAGGGCGTTCCCGGCGTCTTCTATCTCATCGTTGCCGGTGGATGATTCAAGGGAGCCGGTGCTTTCGCCCGTTCCGCGCTTGTCATATCTCAGCACGCAATATCCCTTTTTGGCCAGATAGTCGGATATCGAGTAGAAAAGCCCTAAATAATTACGGTCACAGGGAGCCGTGCCGGGAACCAGAAGGATCGCGGGAAAGGGACCAGGCCCTTTGGGTAGGGCAAGCGTCCCGGCCAATTGGACGGACTTGCCTTTTATAACAATATCTTTCGAAATGTACTCCTCGCTTGCCAGGACGTATTCCTCCGGTTTTATGACGGGTGGCTTGAACGTTCTGGTGATCTTGAGCTTTTTATTCGGTATCTCCAGCATGACCAGGCTTTTATCCTGTTTGGATACCCATATGGTGGCCTGGGGAAAATTGCGTATCTTTACTAATAGGCATTCTGTCTTAATCTTTCTGGAGCCAACTTTTACGTATTCGTCTCTTACGGAGGTAAACGTGACGAATCTCTTCATTGGAGGAAGAGCGTTCGAAAATAAGACGAGCGAATTGAACCCTTGAGAACGCCCTTTCCTGAAATCGTAGTTCTCTATCATGGGCAGATATGTGATGGGCGCGTCTTCCTCAAAAACGAAAGCCCCTCTTCGTGCCTGTATGTCACTGATGCAGATGAAACTGGATTGAAGGTTCGATACGAACGATATACCGTTTCTGGTGTTTTCCACATATGTATTTTCGTATGCGCCCGCACCGCTTCTTTCCTTTGAGTAATATTCAAAATTATAATGTCTGTCGAGTACCATCTTAAACTTGGTGTCGGGATATACAGGAGCTAACGGTTCACTGGCCGCGCACTTATAAATCAGCTTATCCGCCGTTCCATACCTGTCTATCTTTGCAGTGCCCACATCGTGACCTTCCAGGCTTATCGTATAATAAAAAGTTTTGCGGCTTTGTTTATCCAGATAGATGAACGAGCCTATGAATATCAATACGCATGTTATGAAGATCGATATTAGAAAAACATAAAACCTTCTCACCGTTCGGTTCGCATCCTTTCTTTTGTTAAGATTGTTGAAAAACTCAGAAGGCTATAGCAGAAACTTCAAACGTAAGCTTGCCGGACCACCTGGGTGCGCCCTTAGCGTATCCGGAAGTATCTTGCAGCGTTTCCATGATCTCTCCGGGACAATTGTTGAGTACTCTTTTGAACGGAAACGACCCGCCGGTTTTTAAGGTAAGCCGGCTGGATCCGGAAAAATAGGGAATGCTGACGGAGCCAAGACCGGATGTTCCCAGGGAGGGTTCCTGTGGATGAAAGACTGTCTCGTATATGATGGCACCATCCTTATCCAGAAATTTGACCTTTATCAGGATGTCGCTGATCTCTTTAGGCCCCTTGTTCTTCAGCTCTCCTTCTATTATAGGTTTTCCCTTAAGCGGGCCCGTCTTCTCTATTTTGGCCGTCAACCTTTGTATGTCTATGTTGCCTGAATAGACCCTGGCGTTGACTTTTCTCAGCATCTCCTCGTAGGTTCTTTTGAAATCTTCCCCGCTCAATTCGATATATATGAGATATCCCAGGAGCGTGAATACCAGGACGAGCAATATTACGAAGCTTGAAACCATGGCTACGATAAGGCTTTTTTGTTTTATTATTATCTTAGGCATCGGTAAGTTCTCTTTTATAATTTTTGCGAATATCGTTGAATATTTTTAGGTAAGCGCTGCTTTTATAGTCAGGATAAGTCCATCCCATGTGATTAAAATGCCTGTCTTTATATATAAGGGTAATCTCAGCGTATATACCATCTGCAAGATATATGCGGTGAGAATAATCCTTCGTGGAAAAGAGGACCAGTTTCGCCAGGTCGATATAACCCGGGTCGATATTAACCCTTCTCCTACCCGATTCAGAAAATGCCCTCTCAACGTTGTTCGCCCCTATCTTTTTCTTATAAATATCCTCGAGGGGCACGTGGTCTTTAAAGCTAATAAATCTCCTTTTGAGATTGCCTCCCATCTCTTCATTGTAGTAGTTCGTATATGTAAATTCAAGCGGAGCGCTCTCGTAAGCTATGCTATTCCTGAATTTTGACTCGAGGGCCGTCTTTACTTCTTGAAGGATCTCCTCATCGCCGTAGATCAGCCCCGTAAACAACTTGACCTTTGACGGGATATGGGCTGTCCCCATGATAGATTTAACTCCTGGTCCCTGATACGAGCGAACGTATGTAATTACCGAGCTTTGTCCTAAATGGCTCTTCAATTCTTAAAAATTTTATCCCGGAGTAAAAAAATCTCTTGCCCGAACCATCTTTCGAATCGGCATCTTCGGTCCAAACGACCTCACCCTCTATCTCACCATGCAGCTTGGCCTCCGGGATCTCGATCTCTATCTGCATGATGGTCCCTTTGAGCAATTTATCGTCAAGGTATAGCTTAAGGCCTCCTTCGGATATATTTATGGTCCTGCAATTTTTGTTCGAATGAGGATTTTTTAGTAATTTATATTCTAATACTAGTTCTTTATGGAACCGGAAGTGGCGCCTTCGTTCCTTGCCATCCCAGTATTCTTCAAGCTTCGCGTGCGGGACGGTCTTTTTTGAATTGATCTTCTGATTCTTTATGAGAAGGAAGACTATCATCCCCAAGAGGGCTATTAAAAACAACTCCATTATGAGCAACATCTTTTATTTCCTCTTTCTGGTTAAGGGGTAAATATATGATGAGAAGCTTAGCGTTTAGAGATCTTCCTTGAGATATAGCCGGATATCATATCTCTCTGTTTTTGCGATAAGTCTTCGAAGAATATCGCCACATCAAAATGCTTGGTCTTCCCGTCTATTATGACCGGGTGCTCCCTTACGACGACTCCGCTAACTTCAATTTTTTTCGGCGCATCCTCATTTTTGGGGCTATCCGGAAGCATAAGCACAAGATTTACCCGCGACATGAGAGGTATCTCCTTATCAAGCTTGCAATAGATGCCGGACGCGCTTATGTTCAACGTATGCGTTATCGCGTCGAAATCGCCGGAATGGAGCTTGAGAGATAGTCCGCTATCCGCTATTCTGGGGAAAGATCTTCTTTCTGTTGGGACCATAAAACTGTTTCTCCTTTTTATCCTTCGACGGCGCCAAAACTGCGGCCTTTAGGCCGCATATAAGGAAGCGCCGCTCAGGATTACCCCGAGCAAATAGCCCGGCCTTTCAGGCCGGGGATGCGTCGAGGGGTTTATCCCGGCGGCCAGGCCAAGGGCCTGCCCCCAAGAAGATGTGCATGTAGATGAAATATCTCCTGCCCGCCGTCTCTATTACAATTTATAACGACTCTGTAGCCGGATTCGCTGACGCCTCTTTTCTCAGCCATATCTTTTGCCGTAAGGATCAGTTTGCTCATGATAGCGCCGTCTTTAATGTCGATATCGGATAATCTTTCGATATGCATCTTCGGGATTATTACTATATGGACCGGCGCCTGCGGTTTTATATCTTCAAACGCGGTGACCTCGTCGTCTTCAAATACTATGCGCGAGGGTATCTCCTTTTTGGCTATTTTGCAGAATAAGCACGAATCTTTAAACATACTCCACTTTCTTGAGGTTGTAATCCATCGCGCCCAATCCGGCTTCTTCGGCATAACGCAGTTGCGAGGTCCAGTCTATCTCTTTATAAGTTTTACGCAGCACATCGCCTCTACAGGAGGCGTTGAGCAGGTCGGCCGACGATTTATCCAGGCTTACGGGATCATACGATGCCAGGATGCCTATATCATCGGCTATCCGAGGTTCGTCCTGGGCCATGCAATCGCAGTTTTTAGTGACGTTCAGGACAAAGTTTATATATGCGATCCTCCCGCTCAAAGCCTTCGTTACGCCGCAGGCATATTCTACCATCTTCTCCTGTAGATTTTCAAGTGTTTCGCTCCATTTTATACTTATGGCCTTGGTCCTGCATACAACCGCGCACTCCCCGCATCCTATGCAGGAGTCTTTATGAAGTACGGGCCGCTCCTTTTTCATTTCAATGCAGGAAGCGGGACAATCCTGCGAACACAATCCGCAGCCCACGCAAAAACTTAAATCTATATCTGGTACCGCACCCGAGTGCTGTTCATATTTACCGCGCCTGGCGGCGCATCCCATCCCTACGTTTTTTATGGCCCCGGCCAGGCCGGTCTGCATGTGAGCCGTGACATGGCTTAGGACGATCAGGCTGTCGCAGGAGGCGATCTCCGAGGCTATCTTGACTTTCGAAAGGTGCTTTTTGTTTATGGGGATTTCAGTGAAATTCTTTCCGAATAATCCGTCGGCTATGATCAGCGGGGCGCCTATCGCTTCGAAATCGAATCCGTGCTCGTAAGCTAGCTTCATGTGATCTACGCTATTGGTTCGTCTACTTGATTTGTACAATACGTTGGAATCGGTAGCAAATACGTTCTTGGTCCTGGCATTCAGCTTCTTCACGACTTCACGCACCCACAGAGGTTTTACATGACCGGTATTGCCCTCTTCCCCGAAGTGCAGTTTTATGCCGCTGAATTCATCCTTTTTTATGAAGTTAAGAATACCGCTTGCATCTATCAGCTTCCCCAGTTTAGAGCCAATGACATCAATCGGTTCGTCATTCTTGGTCTCTATATAGTAAACATCGCTAGGCATCAGTGCCGCCTTTTTCCGTAAATAGTTTAATACCGTGCATTCGTAATAACGCCGCGGTTACGCCGTCTCCCGTCTTGAGAGAATGAGAAAACGAGCCGTCGTATATAGTGCCGATTCCGCATGATGGACTGCGGGATTTAAGGATGGCATTCGTTATTTTATGCGTCTTTGCCAGTTCAAGAAATGCCCCTGCGCCCTTTACAAAATTTTCAGTCACGTCCTTACCGGCTATTGTCAAAACCTTCGCCCTTTTTTGGAGCACGTCCGATCCGTCCCCCAGCACTATCTCCGATTCGTCTCGTGGCACACCCAAACCTCCAAGCATCTCAGGACAGGCGCTCATGGCCTTGCCTGAACGTACCAGTGCCATTATCCTTTTTGCGGGGCGACTTTCACCCTTGCAGGTACATCTTAATCCGGCCAGGCAAGCGCTGACGATAAATTTATTCCGATGATCTTTTTTAAGGTGGGTTCGCGGATGTTTAGATGAAGATGTAATATCTCTCATTCTGATCCGCCCGGATGTGGGTATTATTAGAGAAGACGTCTTTATTTAGCCGGTTCCGCCTCTTTAGGCGCCTCTTTCTTTTTTACGGCGGTCTGCCAGCATCTTTTTGTGCAATAATACTTACCGTTCCTGTAATACCATCGTTTTCTCTTTATGGATTTATTGCAGGATGCGCAGTTCGAGGGCTTTTCTTTTTTTATTTCGGGTTTTTTTTGTTCGGCTGCCGGTTGGGCTACTTGAGGCCCCGGCGCGGCGGCTGCGCTCGGTTCCGCCTTTTTCTCTTCAGCCGGTTGCTCGGGTTTCTTTTCCGGCTCAGCCTTCTGCCCTGCCTCAGCGGGCAGCTTTTCCGCCTCCGCCTTTTGCTCGGCCTTCGGCTCTTCTTTTTTCTGGGGATGTTCCGTTGCCGCAGGAGCGGGGTTCTTTTCCTTGTTCTCTTCAGTTTTCTTTTCTTCTGACATAAATGATTCCGATCTTTCCTATTTTTGGTCCAAAACTTTCAACCATTGCAGATAGATATATTCGAAAAGCTTCCCCCTATCGGCGCTGCCTATCTTCTTAAATCTGACGCCGGTTTCATACAGGACCTCTTTTTTGGCAGGTTCATATTTCTTCTGCCACGCAACTTCGCATGTCGCGAATACAGGAACGTTATCCCCCGGGACATCGAGAGAAAGATTGATGGGCGAGCCTTCAGCAAGTTGCTTGTCCAGCAGGAGAAGGGCTCCTTCCTTGCTCAAGTTCTTGACCTTTGAAGACCGCTTATTTTTATCCGATACTATCTCGCAAAGGGCGTTTAAAGCCGTATCGAACCTCAGAAACCTTCTTCTCTCTGTCACGCCAACCTCCGCAATGAATGGCAAGATTGTATTATAAAAAAACTATATTTGCAAGCGATTTTTTAGTATTGGTCGGCCTATTTGGCCAAAAAATAGGGGGATAAAAAACCCTTTTCTATCCCCCTATTCATTCCGATTTGTAACGCAACCAACTATTGGCTCTTAAAAACAAACTCTGGCTCTAGAACCGGTGTGTAACCTTCCGGTATCGGGAATGGGAATGTAACTGTTTCATACACTCCAGCGCCAGTTCGCACTATGGTCATCCCAACGCCTTTGGCCAATCCGATCGTAATACCAGACAGAGGATTATCTTCAACGCTCGTGTCGTAAATGTTCTTAGGAAGCTCAACCCAGCCGGTTACGATATTAGCTACTCCCCTATAGAGCTTCTTGCCCATATCCTGAGCATAGCTTGATGTCGCTATATTGATCATCATGAATATAGCAACACATATAATTATACCTTTTAGTAAGCCTTTCATCTTATTTTTTCACCTCCTTTATACTTAATTTGACTTTAGTATATCACATGAAGCACTTTTTGTCAAGACTGATAGGTATTTATTTGCGCCGTTGGCTCTTTAAAATATCCTCCACTACCTCGGATATCCTTTCCCTGTCCTCAGGCCGTATGTCTATGAACTCAACGCCGGTATCGTACAGGTAGACGCCCTTGTGCCTTGCCTCCGTCTTCTTGACGACCCAGACGACGGTACCGCCGCATTTTACGGGAGGCTTGTTATCTTCTATGTACAGTTCTATATCGACACCCTGAAAGAGGCCAAGGTCTTCTTTTACAATGATGCATATCCCGCCCGCTCCGATATTCTCGGTCTGTGTCGATAAGGTCTTGGCCGTGAGCCGTTTCTTTATCGTTATGAAACATTTATAGTTGGCTCTCGGGAATTTTCTTCTGTTTATGCCATTCCACATAATGCCGCCTCCAAAAAATCCATTTTAGTATACATAAAGTCCGGATAAAATGCAAGTGATTTTTATATTTACATCTTGATATGCCGGCTGTATAATTATACCGGCAATCACAATATATGTATAGAGAATTTTTCGGACTCAAAGAAAAACCCTTCAGCGTCACGAGCGACCCAAATTTCCTTTTTTTGAGTCGTATCCACAAGGAAGCCCTGTCGCATCTTATCTATGGTATCAAGGAGAGGAAGGGTTTTTTGGAGATAACAGGAGAGATCGGGGCTGGCAAGACTACATTGTGCAGGGCGCTCTTGAACGAACTCGACTCAGATACAAAGACAGCGTTCGTTTTTAATTCCACGCTTCCCGAGCTACAGCTGCTTCAGGCGATACTCGAAGACTACGGCCTGAAGGTCGAAAAGAGGACAAAGATCGCGCTTCTGCGCCAATTCAACAATTTTCTTATCGATGAATTGTCGAAGGGGCATAATGTCATTCTGATCATCGACGAGGCCCAGAATCTTAAGATCCGCACTCTCGAGGAGATAAGGATGCTGTCCAATCTCGAGACCGACAAGGCAAAGCTTTTTCAGATAATACTTGTGGGCCAGCCGCAGCTCAAGAAGAAATTGGAGGCCCCCGAATTGGTGCAGCTTCGTCAGCGCATCGGCGTTAGATTTCACTTGACGCCCCTGGATGGCGATGACGTGAAGAATTATATATATCACAGGCTTGCCGTTGCCGGTTCCGACGGCCAGATACAATTTGATGATGCTGCCCTCAAAGAGGTCCATAGATACTCGGGCGGCATACCGAGGATAATAAATATGATTTGCGACAAGGCGCTACTGCTGGCCTATGTCATGGAGACCAGGATGGTGATCTCCTCTATCGTGGAGCGCAGCATCAGGGAGCTGGAAGGGGTCGTGGAATAGATGAGTATCATACAGGACGCGCTTAAGAAGACCGAAAATTATATCGATAAAAAAAGGCCGGATATCAGGAAGAAGTTTGAGGAAGGCATCTCTTTCAAAGAGACTGTTCCCGTAGAGAAGACGCCGGCCCTGTCCAAGAAGATCATTTACGTATCCATAAGCGCCTTCTTCATTTTGATCATCCTCGTAGCCCTCAGCGTTAAACAATTTTTGCTGGTTACCTCGGTTACGAATAAGTTGAAGACAAAAGTAACCGGCGAAGAGACCGCAAAACCTGCGGTAACGGCCCTGCCCGCAGTCATGCCCCGGGCCGAAATAAAAAAGATGCTCTCCGAGAACGCGAAAGTTACCGAAGAGCTGGCCGCTTATACAAAGCCACAACCTGCCCCGTCCGTGTCCGGGCCGAAAATGCCGAATCTTACCCTGAATGGGATCATGTACCGTGAAGAAGACCCTCAGGCCATTATAAATAACTATATTCTGAAAGAGGGCGAGACGATCAACGGTGCCAGAATAATCAAGATAAAGCCAGACGTTATTATTTTGGATTATGAGGGTGCCGAGGTAACCTTAAAGCTGCGGCGCTAGGAGTTCTTTTTGGCCTTGGCCAGGTCTGGACACAGGAGGCTTTTCAATTCGTCGGTAATCCTGATGGGCCTCTTCTCTTTGTTTGTCAGGACATGGACGGATTCGCCGGTAGCTATGACCTTATCTCCCACCAGCAAGTTATAATCGAATTTTAAGCTTGAATTTTTTATTTCGGGTATCGATGCCTGGATATTTACGATATCATCATATCTGGCCGGGTATTTGTATTGGCACGAGGCGCTTACCACCATCATGAACATGCCCTTCTCTTCCAGCTGACGGTAGGATGTCCCAAGAGATCTTAAATATTCGGCCCTGGCCACTTCGAACCATACGAGATAATTCGCATAGTAGACCACCCCCATGTTGTCGGTCTCCTGGTATCGGACCCTTATATCGGTCTGTACGGTCTTCATAACGCCAGCACAAGTTTATGTATTTTGAATCCGCTTATCTCCAATGTTTCGACCTCTCTAAAGCCTTCCTTCATGCAGAGCCTCATGGCATCGACCATCCTGTCGGTGCACCTGAAATAGAGGCGTTTATATCCCTTGGACCTGCAAAAATCCACGCCCTTCTTCAGAAGCTGCGTACCGTATCCTTTTCTGCGATGTGCCGAATGGACGAAGAAGCGTCTCAATAAGGCTTCTTCACAGGACTCCTCTTTCACGCCTGCCGTGCCGGTTATCACGCCATCTTCTTCAATGACAAAGAATGAGTCCCTTCTGCCTCCGTATACCTCGCCGATCTTATCCAGGTCGCTTTCGGAATAAGCCGATTTATCGAACGGGTATTCTTTCGTCAGTATAGATAATATCAGGTCCTTTACGCCTCTCGCATCCGATTTCTTATACTCGCGTAATGTCGAACTCATGTCACCCACCTCTCACCATCCGTTCTGTTATTGCCCTCTTCACAATGGCGTCAGATATACCCTCCACCACTTTTACCGACCCGATTTTAGTCGGCAGCACGAGCCTGTTTTTTGCGCGAATGAATTTTTTATCGTGTAGATACGCGTTGTATATGAGAGATAGTTTAAGGCCCTTAATTAGGGTCGGAAGGCCGTAGTATCTTATCAGGCTTTCTATGCGCAGCTCATCATGTCTTTTTATGAGTCCGAGCATTAAGGCCATGCGAGCGGCAGTCACCATTCCCACGGCGATCGCTTCGCCGTGATTGTACCTGGTGGAATAACCACAGGCCGACTCTATCGCGTGCCCGATGGTATGCCCATAATTCAGGATGACCCGTACACCTTTATTGTCGAATTCATCGCTTGCGACGACTTTTGCCTTTATGACACTGCATCTATATACTATCGATTCCAGCGCCGCCTCGTCAAGGCCCAACAGCCTGTCCCTGTTATTTTCGAGGAATTGAAAGAGCCAGGGGTCTTTTATCACGGCGTATTTTATGACCTCGGCCAGGCCGTTTCGTATCTGCCTGTCCGGGAGCGTGCCCAATACAGAGGTATCGGAAAGGACGATCCTGGGCTGATAGAATGCGCCCGCAAGGTTCTTGGCTATTGGTAAGTCCACGGCAACTTTGCCTCCGATAGCGGAGTCGACCTGCGCCAATAATGTTGTCGGTATCTGGATATACGGGACGCCCCTCTTATATATTGCGGCTGTGAATCCAGCCAGGTCGCCTATCACGCCGCCTCCGAACGCCGCGATGAAGATGCGCCTATTTTTGTCGAACTTCGCTATCCTGTCCAAAAGGCCTGTAAGCACCTGGAAAGATTTTGCCCTTTCCGAATCGGGAACCAATTCTATCCTCATGCTTGAAGCGCAGTTGCGGAAAATATCTTTTATTGTTTCTTTATAGAGCTTATGGAGCGTAGGATTTGTTATGACAATAGCATCATGCCCCAGGGCGAGGCTTCGCAAAAGGCTGCGGCCTTCTTTGAGCACTCTGCGGCCTATGACGATATCGTAGGTCCTGTCTTTTAAAAAAACCCGTACTTTCTTCACGGACATTCTTGGCGGTTTATTTTTTTGCTTCTTTCTTCGGCTCAGCCCCTTGCGGCTTTGCCGTCTCTTTGGCCGGTGTGGCTCCCTTGGGAGCGGCCTTCTCTTGGCCAGCGGCCGGAGCAGCTGCGCCTGCTTCCGCGCCTTCCGCTGCAGCTTCAGCCGGCGCGGCCTTTTCTTTCTTGATCTTGAACCTCAGTACCTTGACTTTAGGCAGTCCGAATACAGAATCCTCTTCTTTCCATTCTTCCTTATCCTTGAGGCTCTTTATCCGCTCATGCCTCTTTAAATCGGACCTGTGTTTTTTATCCTTGTCGGACGAACGCAAACTTGGATGTTGCGACATCTTCTT
>JAQUQN010000001.1 GCA_028716065.1 Candidatus Omnitrophota bacterium | reverse complement strand
AGGTAGGAGATTCGCGGATCGACGCCGATCATCTCGCCGAGTCTGGTAATACCATAATAGCTAAGTTCTGATGCAACATTGGGAAGGATCGTGGTGCTGAAGGCATCGCCGATCGATAGAAGCGCGCCATCCACTCCCTTAACCAAGGTATCATCAGGCAGCATAACGCCGTTTGTGAAACCATCTAATCCGGATTCAACCAGAGCTCCGGCAGATATACTGATAAGGCTTGTTATATTCTGCGGGAGATTGAAGATATTACAAAGTTCCGTAGTGCCCTGGAATGCCAATCCTGAAAATGCGCCGGCGAAGTTGAAACTTCCTGTGCCGGTGAATGACGTCATGCCCGCGGTAACAAAGGTTGTCAAAAGGCGCGCGAGGACGGGGTTAACGCCCAAAGTTTCAAGTCCTCTCGATACCGTTATGGACATTGGTATCGCAATGATCGTACTTAATACGGTTTGTCCGATCTTACCAAAGGTAAATGCTGTACCAATATCAGTGAAGGGTTTCGCGACATTCGCAACGAGGATCTTGAACGTAGTTACAAATAATGACATCAAACTTTGCATGCCCTTGGCAAGAACTTGCCCTATAGTGCTGGCGATCTGCCCAAGTATAGATATACCGGCTGTTATAACGGCTACTACGCCTAGTATCTTACTTAAGAGTTGCGCGAATTCATTATCTATAAAAGAAAGGGCAAAGGATATGATAGAGAGAGCTATTGAGACGATCATAAGTAGCGTAAATGGGTCTCCCGAACCTTTAATTTGCTGGGCTTCTAAGGAAGAGAGTTTCTTATACTCGTAATCTTTATTTGTAGGCGGGTCCTTATTGGTGAGTATATATCCTTTCCATATTTTAGCGAATTCTTCCTTCGCTATGGTTACCATTTCACCATTTTCGCCCATTGAAGGCTCAAAATAAGTAACATTTCCCTCTGCGTCAATGCCTGTTATTACAACATAATGATTCCCTTTTATATGAGCTATTACTCTCTGATCACCCGCAGTTTTATACTCAGCAACCTCTTCGAGGAGTGCTTCCCAATCCATCTTATAGGCTTCCAGCATCACACTTTCCACTTGAGCCGCCTTTGCCATGGCGAACATCGAAATCTGCAGCTCGCCTTCCGTAAATGGATTGATCACTCCTGCAAGAATATCTATCAATATGGCGTTGGCGGCTATCTTAACATACCGCTCATCATCCGCAGCACTGTCGAGAAGTTTTCCCAGGAAAAAGTCTACTATTTCCTTAAGCGCTAAAAAGGCACTCTGCCCAAAGTGAAGTGTCTTTTGAATGCTTGTAGAGAGCCAGTTAAGGATAGCATTCGCGTCATCGATGGTTAGATTTACCAGGTCTTCGCCTACGAGCTTAAGCTGGCTTATGAGCTCACTTCGTGCCGTATCGGATTCGAAATACTTTTGTATTCCAGCTCCTACAGCGTCATAAATACGCTGGACAAATTCCAAACGCTTAGTCCGCTCTTCCCGACTTTCAAGATCCGCCTTAAGGGCTGTGCGATTTATCGTATACGTATCCTGTATATAAGGCGCTACCACCGGTTCGCTTTTCGATGCCAAATCTGCTATGATTTTATTAAGTTCTTCATTGCTCGGTAGCCTCCCGAGATATTTAAGGTAGTTATCGTAAATTATGGAGGTAAGCTCTTTACGCAAAATCTGGGTCATCGTTACTTCTTTTTGCCGCTCAACATTGGAAAGAGCCGCAAGAGAAGCCGCCTCAATCCTGCCTTTAGAAACATTGTACATATTGTCAAGCGCAAAGTATGATACGGCGGCATTATCATGGAACCTTCGTTCAGTATCATCAATTAAAGCCATCATCTGGGAATAATAAGGATTTTCAACTACTATACTTACCTTTTTCCTGCCAAAGAACGATGCGACTTCAGCCTCATATGTGATATATCTGGAAGCTTCTATCTCGAAGCGAGCCGCATCGATTTGGTCCTGAAGGTCTTTTACCTGTTTATCCAATTCTTGGTAACCTGCTCCCACCTCTTCGGCGAGGCGACTCAAATCTTCAAGTTTTTTCTTCAGTATCTCATTCTGGACAACTGCTATCTCGTGAGACAGAGTCCTTCTCTCTCCCCAGAAACGGACATCGCGCAGGGACCCTTCATCATCATAATAGTATCGTACGCTAAGACTGCCGTCTTTATCGGTGACAAACATTATCTTTCCAGTCTCGGTATCATAATGTTCGATGGTGCCGTCTTTCCTCTGTACGTATTCCGTCTTCATGGTGTTATTGTCGCCTACAAGATATTTGGTGGCTATGGTTTCGTCGGAATTGAGGGCATTCGTGTAAATATCCTTCAAGAAGTCGCCGAGGTCTTGAATGGTATATGATGGCGTCCTCGAAATAAGATCCTGCCATCCCGCGGGCGCAATAGCTGCACCATCGACTCCTGATATATCCTGTATCCTCTGCGATGCCGTATCGATAATTGTCGGTAAGGCTATTTCTCCAAGAATATTTGGCGCCATGAAATCTTCCGAAGCCATATTTTCGAAATGCTTTTCGCTTACAAAACTCAGTTTGATCGCGAAATCGTTCAATGAGTAGATGCTCGGCGTTTCATTCTCATCCTTTGTCGTCAAAGTGATTCTATATTGGATAAAGCTATTAAGTGGTGAATTAATTTCAAAACCATCCTGTCCTAATGTAGTTTCTTCCCAATCCGACCATCCGCCATCGGCCGAATTAGATGTACGTGTTTCTATCTTTACATTGGATAATATAGGTATATCAAGATTCGCATTTAAATATACCTTTTTATTATTTGCCATATCTACACCGCTTAAATCGATCACATCGGATGTGAGAGTACCGGAATTAACGTATTTCAATTGCTCCTTGTAGACACTGGCTTTCTGTATGGGGCTCGCCTCGTCGGTCTCGGCGAAAATACCACCTTCCATAACACCGTAATCGATACGGATTCTTCCTGGCGACCCGTCACCACCTCTTCTTGCAATCGATCCGCCATATCCGCCATTAGCCAAAACGGTGCCAGCAATGCTCACCTGTTCGCCGCTTAATAACAGAGAACCTCCTGAGCCGCCGCCGCCGGCGCCTCCTATCTGCCGACGGTCAATTCCATTCCAAACACTGTCTTCCCCATTTGCGCCATTTACAGAAATGCTGCCATTTACATTTATAATAGGAGCTGTAATCTGTAATATCCCGCCGCCGTTGCCGCCGGTCCCACCATAATCACCAATATAAGTATTATAACCGGATCCTCCGCCGCCTCCGGAACCCATATACGAAGTTAATAACTCGGCGGTGCCGTATGCGGAGCCTCCTAGGGCATCTGCCGATTGGCCGTTCGTGGCATAACCTCCGCCGCCTCCGGCGAAACCCCCCTCACGAGGCGCTCCGCTACCTGCGCCGGGTCCTGCTCCCGATGCACCAGCCTCTATATTGCCTTTTCCTCCCGTATAACCCTTTCCAGCAAGGTCAATCGCTCCGTCAATAACAGCATCCTTCTGGCAACGTATAATTAATTGCCCTCCCGTTGTTTCATTCCACGGCTCTACGGTAAGAATTGCTCCTTCCTCTACATAAATACTCTCAAAGTTATAAGTTCTGGCTTCCAGTACAACGGTTTCACCTTTCTTGACCGTAAGCACGCCGTCCGATCCATCTCCGTAATCGAGCGGAATCTGACGATCCAATTTTATACGCAGCATGCCTCCTGTTTCATCTATTACGATACCATCTTTGTCGAAATCGCCGAAGTCATTGGCAGTTGAATCTTTATTAGTATAGGTTGTTCTTACCGAAGTTATGTCGCCATTATAAAAATAATCATATCGGAAGCCTGTTGTTGAGTTTATGACAGTTGTCAGCCTATTGCTGGAATCGTAATGAAGTTCTGTGTCGTCCTCCTTCACAATAATCTTTTCCAGCAGCGTAATATCTCTCTCATCATATACATAACTTATTGTCTTTCCGTCAGCATATTCTATCGATCCTATCATGCCATCGGACGTATACCTGTAAATGGTGTCGCCGTCTATAATCTTCATCAGGCGTTCGCGGCTGTCATACACATAAGTCTTCCCATCAACATCTACGTAATGCTGGAGGCTGTGATCATTACCATCGGAAAAGTCAGAGATAAGCTCTATCTTTACGCTCTTGAGATTAACCCTTGGCACATCGCCTGCCTCGGATCCTTTAAGCGTAATCATATATTGCAGATATTTATCCGCCGAAAAATCGGAAGGAATGATAGAGCCGGAGGCGTCGCTGAACGGCAAAGACCAATCACTCCATGTACCGTCTTCGGGGTCATCGCTATTACCTGCTCGTATTCGTATTTCGACATCAGTTCCCTCGGGAACTATCTCTTCCCAAGAAATTTTACCAATACTCTCGGCATTAACCTCAATCACGTCAGAGGTAAAAGTGCCTTCCGTGATCCCATCTTCGGTAATAAGGTCGAGCCAATCGGCTGTTTCCTCTTTGGAAATTTTTGTATAATAAGTTTCGCCTTCGCTTGATCCTGTATAGACCAAAGCCACCTTGTATATATAGATGATTTCTGCTCCAGAGGTGTCGACTTTCGATTTTACCCAACCGTTTGGATAAAAATTTATGGTACTGTTATCTTCTTTTTTCTCTGAAGATATATAATTGTCTTTTATAACGTACATAACAACGCCCGATTCTGACGGCGAAGGCAGCGTTATCACATAACCGGATACTTTGCCGTCGTTATAAATAATATCGCTAATAATAATCCCATCCGGCCGCGTTATACTCTCTATCTCTCCGTCATTAAATTTTATTATATTTCCGTCTTTATCGGTCAACTGTATGAGTTCCTCCACCGCAAAATCTCCCGAAGGATTGTATTCATAGGAATCTTCTATGACTCCGAACTCCGTTGCAAGGTCTGTATCACGCAAAAGATCGTTGTATTGTCCGGAAACTTTCATATCCTTTAAGGCTTGCATATAGCTTTTGATATTTTCGATATCGCTGCCATCGGCAAGGAGAGGACTGACAGAATAATAGTAAGCGTACAACTTATTGTCCTTCTCCATCCACAGGAGCTTACCGTCTTTGTCATAAGTCTTTTTCACACCGTCAGAATCCTCTATTATGGTCTGGTCATCCTCATCATAAGAATACTTATATACCTCCATTTCCTTACCGGCGCGGTAAATGGATGATTCCAGTATCTTTCCGCTTTCATCATAAAGATAATGTGTCTCTACACCGTCCTTATCGACTATCTTCTGCAGTTGGCCATTTACATAATATTTCTTTACGGGCGTGGCATCGCCGCTGGTAAAATCATTTATCACGGTGGCCTCTTCCCCCGAATCAAGCATTTCATAATCATAAGTAAGAATATCAACGCCATTTTGCGTGACTTTTTTCTTTAGGCCGTTTTCGTAAGTTATGATCTTATTCTTGGTCTCGTCACCATAAAGAAACTGCATTTCCTGAATGATACCGGAGGCATTATAAGACGTAACTATCCTATAAGAGATATTCCCATCTTCGCCCTTAACGAATTCCACAACTTTTTTATTTCCGCTATAATCATAATAGACCTCATTTCCATTCTTCCTATCATAAGATAAGACTCTTTTTGTCGTAGTTTGGCCATCGTTGATCAATTCATACTCTATTCTTACTGGTTCATCATCCGCAACTTTAGTTATGTCGTCTACATTAATACGGCCGTCCCAAAGCGTCTTTGATGATTCCGCAAAACTAATTCCTGTTCCTGGATTCAAATCGAGCACCTCTCCGGCATACATCTTGCCATCGGATAGCAAAGAATTCATGAAGGATTGGCCTATGGCCATACCCATTACGTCCACAACATCGTTGGGATCATTGATATTTTTGCCATCCGGTGTGTAATAATTGATGCTTGTACCCTGGATGGTTTCAACAAGGGCCACATCATTTATATCTATATCATTATCCTGAATTTTTACGTAACTTATATTGATACCATCTGTACCACTCAAGATAATTTTTGGAGTTACTGTTTTATCTGAAGTCTTAAGTGTTATGCGGAACTGGATATATTTTGCGCCATTTGACGAAATCTTTGCCCCTGAAGGATCTGTCATTGAATCCGACCATTCTGTCCAGCTGGCATCGGGTGTAAGGGTATTGCCTGTTCGCGTCTGGAATGTAACATCTGTTCCGGTTGGAAGGTCTTCAGCCCAGCTCATGCTCTGAAAATACGGTGTATCGACTTCGATAACACCTGAATCGAACGTGCCTTGGGACACGTAGTTATACTGTTGGGTATAAGCCTGAGGCCCCACAGTCCCTGTGACGTTTAGGGTACAATAGTCTATACATATACGACCGTCTCCGCCGTTGCCACCACCATCCGTTCCGAATCCACCGCGAGCGGTAATCGACCCGTCGACGGTCACGTTTTCAGCGATAAGCAATATAGAGCCGCCAGAACCACCGCCGCCGCCTACGTTGTGATATTGCCCGCCTGGTGCTCCGTTACCACCATTCGCGGTTATAGAAGCATTCGAAGCTACTGTTATACTCGTTGCCGCAATTCGTATAATTCCGCCGCCTGTTCCACCATAGCCTCCTGAATGCCCTGCGCCATCATCGCCTCCGCCACCGCCGCCCGATCCTCTATATAATGTGGTTAGCCCCGGATCGCCATAGGTAGTCCCACCATATACGATCCCCCAATAAGTAGGAAGGTCACTTGCTGCAGTGCCATAGCTGCCGCCTGCACCTGGTTGACCTTGCGCCACATTTTCGACGCTTCCATGACCAGCACCACCCCCACCAAGATTATTCGACATAGATGTTGAACCGGTTCCGGCATACGATTCGCCTTGCACGCCGCCACTTCTCCATCCACCGCCTGCGCCGCCTCTATACCCCATGGCATCAACGGTAACACGACCCTCTATATTAACCTCGCCAGTACAACGAAGTATTAAATCTCCACCACTTGTACCATTCCAAGGTTGCAGGACAGTAAGGGTAGCGCCCGGAGCTACATAAATGCGCGAATATTGTTTTGGGCCGTCTATGACATATGTATTGCCCGAACTCTGGAATACGCCGTTGATATAGACGCCGTCATTCCTTATTTCAAGCGTGCCGTCGTGCCCATCCCCGTAGTCAAGATGTTCATAATCCAGTTTAAAGTCAGTGCCGCCATAAGCTATGTCGTTCAGTGTGCCGTTTTCGATGGTACTGGGCGTATTTAACATGAGATTATTATTAATGCCATATTTAAAGTCTTTTACTACGCCGGGCGCAATTTCGGTGGATTTGACAAGGCCACTTTCATAATAAGTAGTGGTAAGGCCGTTTTTTATGCTTTTTGTGAGCTTGTCACCCTCAATTATATAGGATATGCCATCTTTTATGACGGTGATGGTAATTGTACTATCGTTATTATAGGTATAATTGTTTATTGTTCCGTCTTTCTGAAGACAGGAGATTAGACGAAGGCTTGAGTCGTACTTCTTTATAGTATCTTTTATGAGCATCTTCTGCGAATCGAGCACCTGGATAGTACCTTCTGTTACTGTAATGCCATCAGCCGCATAATCGAAACTCTTATAATGGCCGTCTTTGGTTTCGAGATATATTATTCGCCTTCCGGTATCTATATTTTCATATTTTATGATAACCGGATCATTGTCGTTCAAAAATTGCTTATCTGCATCGGAAACTTCCGCGGTAACGATATCTTTTTTGGTATATATATACGTGACAAAATCGCCTCCGGCAGTTTTCATCTTAAGTTCCGTCAAATTACCTTCCGTATCGTATCTATACTCATTTCCTGTCTCATCGATATAGAGCACTACCTTACCGTTTACATATTCACTTCGCGAGATGACCTTGCCATCCGCGTCTTTCTTTTCAAAAATACCATCTGTAATATCACCGTTGCCATCAAATACCGGGGCAGTAAGTAAAGAACCATCTAGCATCCTGAAAGAGATCCTTCCTCCATCCCCATTATCGAACAATATTTCCACTCCGTCTTTCTCAAGCGATATCAGTTCGCCCGTATTAGGATCATAATGCATCGTAACGCCGGCCTTATCTACCGTCACGCCTTGTGAAAAATCATATGAAACGGTTTGACCATCTATGGTTATGCTTGTAGGCAGATTATCCGCGTATTCCAACGTGTCGCCCTCAGCGTTAACGACGCTTGTTATATGGCCGTTCTCATCATAATATATGATAGCCGGGATGGCTTCATCCGCCGTTGTTCCGACCAATTCCGACCTCAATGAGCCCTCGGAAATGAAATTATAAAGATACTCTACTCCTTCTTCTGTAACTATTTTTTTGACGTGGCCGTTCTCATATTCGGTAATTTCGCCATTACTCTTAGTGAATTTTATCGGCAGGCCATTTGCGTCATATAAACATACAGCTTTATCATTGGAGGTCTTGATATATTCAAGAGCGCCGCCGTCGTCTTTAATATATTCAAAGGTTGTTAAACCTATTATGGAAGAATATTCCGCAGCTTTCTTGTCGTCTTTATATTTAACAAGAGTTCCATCCGGA
This sequence comes from Candidatus Omnitrophota bacterium, assembly GCA_028716065.1. Classification (GTDB taxonomy): domain Bacteria; phylum Omnitrophota; class Gorgyraeia; order 2-01-FULL-45-10; family 2-01-FULL-45-10; genus JAQUQN01. Next base: position 79,179 of record JAQUQN010000001.1, on the reverse strand, counting down.
AGCCTCGTCTGGATCAAATGGCCGCCATATACTATATTTTTCGTCCCATCGACATAAGTAATAAGGGCACAATCGAGATCGCCTGCCTCATTGAGCCTTATATTCGTCAATACCGAATTATCCGATTTTAGCCTTACGTAAACTATAGCATCGCCTTGATATTCGATGATATCTCCGCTGGATGTCGTAACTGAAAGGTTGCCAGAAGAATCCTGATTAGAAGACGACGTATAGGAATATATTATATTCCCGTCTTTATCATAAATAACAATCTCTCCATTCGTGAAATATTCGTAATATCCTGACAGCAATCCTTCGGCGTCATAAAAATAATCCGTAGAATATATGCCAGTGGTATCATCGAACAATCTCTCTCCACTGCCATCGCTACTCTTATAAACATATTTCGCAACTATCGTTCCAAATATCGGATTCGAAGGATCTGAATAATCTGCCTGGGCATAACAACTCTTTATAATACGGTCCTCTTCGGCCAGATATTCATACTGATAAGCCATGGCATTATCGGCATCGAGAACGCTTCTTATGGCCTTGTCCACCCTGCCTAAATCCTGGTCATTCCAATTCTCGTCAAGGTAATGGTAATAGATGTTGCCGGATGCGTCTGGCACGGTATAAGTTACGGATTCTAACCGGCCTGAGGCATAATAGGTATAAGCGCCTTCCGCAACCTGAGTCGTTTTTATTAAAACTCCACTGGCATCATATTCTTTGGTAATAAATAATGAAGTAAAATCGCTGTTTTTATAACGGTATTCGTATTTAACAACCGCCGTATTATCGTGATATTCAAACGTGTATGACTTGGCACCGCTTGAATCAGCGGTATTCAACACTCTCTTATCAATCCTTCCGTATCTCTGATTATTCCAGTTCTCATTGAGATAGTGGTAATAGATATTACCATCGGTATCGGGTATAGCTAATGATACGGATTCAATATAGTTATTAGCGTCATCCCAGTATTTGATCGTCTTCTGCCAGACATTTTCTGCGCTGAAGAATTCATCTATCTTCTTATTGCCGGATGACCAGTATTCGGTGAGAATATAATCGCCGTTCGGAAGTGTTCTTTTTGCAATTCTACCCTGATCGCCGTATTCATATGTTTCACCATAATCGTATACCAGCTTTATTACAGCGCCCGTGGAATCGTATTCGTAATAAACTATATCCCCTTCTGCGCCTGGATTTGCGTCGGTGATCCACTCATAATGTTTAATAGAGGTAGTGCTATCCCAGTACTCGATGGTATATTGCCATGTCCAATCTTGTTTAAAAAATGCGTCCTGTTTCTTATTGCCGGATGACCAGTATTCGTACATGATAAAGTTGCCGTTCGGAAGTGTCTTTTTTATCGCTTGACCTTTTGAGTTATATTCGTAGGTAGCTATGAGGCTCGTAAAATCGGCATTGGCATAACATTTTTTCACCGTTTTGTCATCGGTGGTTGCCGTATTTATCTGGGACCACCCCGCGTTAACATCCCATAGCCAAATACCGGCGCGGCCAAAGTCTCCCAGAAAATCGTCTATGCCGTCGCCGGTCATATCTACTGTTATATATGAATTCGGCCGACCGTCAGTGAGCCTTGTCCATGCGCCGTTTGAATACATCCAAAAACCGCTGTAGAAATCTCCAAGGAAATCTTTTATGCCATCGCCAGTTATGTCCGATATTGTATATGAGGCTGGTCTATCCTCCGTAAGTCTTGTCCAAGCATTATTCGAATACATCCAGAATCCGCTGCCGAAGTCACCGAGGAAGTCATTTACTCCGTCACCTGTGATATCCGTTATCGTATATGTTTTAGCATTATCATCCGTAAGTTGGGTCCAGGCGCTATTGGAATATAGCCATAAACCATTATTACCAAAGTCACAAATAATATCATTTTTACCGTCGCCGGTAACCTCCGTCACTGTAAAGGCCTCAGCATCCCAGATAGAAGGTTCATTCCATGAACCATTGGAATAGACCCAAAAACCATTGTCTCCGAAATCTCCTATTATTTCGTTCTTATCATCTCCCGTGACGTCTGCTATACTGAATATTTCAACATCCCATTGGGAAAGCTGTGTCCAGCCGTTGTTGGAATATACAAAGAAACCCTTGCTCCCAAAATCTACGATTATATCGTTCTTGCCGTCGCCTGTTGCATCTGCTATTGTAAAAACTTCAGCATCATAAGTTGAGATCAGTGTCCAGCTGTTGTTGGAATATACAAAGAAACCCTTGCTTCCAAAATCTACGATTATGTCGTTCTTACCGTCACCAGTGGCATCTGCTATTGTAAAAACTTCAGCATCATAAGTTGAGAGTTGTGTCCAGCCGTTGTTGGAATATACAAAGAAACCCTTGCTTCCAAAATCTACAATTATATCGTTCTTGTCGTCACCTGTGGCGTCTGCTATGCTACAGGCATCAGCATCATAAGTAGAAAGACGGGTCCATTCGTTATTTCTATATATCCAAAGGCCGTCATAGCCGAAATCGGCTATAATCTCATTTTGTCCGTCACTCTCCGAATCCCCCGTTGTCATGCCATTATAATAATAAGTGTACTCATAGCCGATAGCGCCTTCCTCATCGGCATCAGATCTCCGCAACCTATCTATCTTTCCATATCCCTGATTTTGCCAATTCTCATCTAGATAGTGGTAATAGCTATTACCATCGGTATCGGGTATAGCTAATGATACGGATTCAATATAGTTATTAGCGTCATCCCAGTATTTGATCGTCTTCTGCCAGACATTTTCTGCGCTGAAGAATTCATCTATTTTCTTGTTGCCGGAGGACCAATATTCGGTGAGAATAAAATCGCCGTTCGGAAGCGTTTTCTTTGTAACTCTGCCCTGATCATCGTATTCGCATGTTTCACCGTTATCATATGTCAGCTTTATCGCAGCGCCTGTGGAATTATGTTCGCAATAGACTACATCTCCTTCTGCGCCTGGATTTGCGTCGGTGATCCACTCATAATGTTTAATAGAGGTAGTGCTATCCCAGTATTCGATGGTATATTGCCATGTCCAATCTTGTTTAAAAAATGCGTCCTGTTTTTTATTGCCGGAAGACCAATATTCAATAAGGACAAAATCACCAGTATCAAATCTTTCGGCCACCACCCTTTCCTGTTCGTCGTATTCGTAGTTAGTAATATCACCTGCGGTGCCGGTATTTGCATCAGCGATCCACTCATAGTGTTTAATGGAAGTAGCGTTATCCCAGTATTCGATCGTATATTGCCAGGTCCAGTTTTCCTTAAAAAATGCGTCTTGTTTTTTATTACCCGACAACCAGTATTCAATCAGGAGGCGATCGTCATTATCGAAACTATTATTTATTACTCTGCCGAGGTCATCGTACTCACAATAAACAAGGTATCTGGTAGGTGTAGGATCGTAATCGGCAAACCACTGGTGGTGTAAGGTGCTACCATCCTCCCAATACTCAATCGTCCTTTGCCAGTTCCAGTTTACATCGAAAAATGCTTCCTGTTTCTCATTTCCGCTAGACCAGTATTCGTAGGTAATGAAATCACCGTTATCGAATGTCTTCTTTATGAGTTGCCCTTGATTATCATAATCATAACAGACTTCTATTCCCGTCGGGCTGGGATTATAATCGGCAATCTCGTACCGGCGCAAGGTTATACCATCTTCCCAATATTCGATCGTCTTCTGCCAGGTACTGTCTTGTTCAAAGAAAGCCTCCACCTTTTTATTCCCGGATGACCAGTATTCGAAAGTGACGAAATCGCCATTCGACGCATCTTGCCTATCTATCTTTCCATATCCCTGATTATTCCAATCCTCATTCAGATAATGGTAATAGATATTACCTCCAGCATCGGGCGTGGCCAAGGTTCTTGACTCTATCCTGTTATTTGAATCATTGTAATAAGCGGTTGTTATGCCTGTAGAGGGGTCATACTTTGATTGGAGCCTTCCGTTGGAATCGTTATAATAGGTATAAATGGATACGAGGCTCGTCCAATTGTTATCTGAATAAGACCTCTTCTCTTTGAGTCTTCCCGTGCCATCAGCATAATATATATAAGCGTAGGTTAATTCTCCATTCGATGCGGTCTGTCTTCTGGACTTGTCTACCCTGCCATAGCCCTGGCCATTCCAGTCCTCATCCAAGTAGTGATAGTAGGTGTTACCGGAGGCATCCGGAACAGCATAGGTAACGGATTCGAATCGGCCTGAGGCGTAAAAGGTATAAGTTCCGTCGGAAACCTGCGTCGTTTTTATAATAACTCCGGCCGTGTTATACTCCTTTATTACGAACAATGACGTGAAGTCGCTGTTTCTATAATCATATTCGTACTTCACTTTGTCCATGCCGGGATGATAGATAAACGTATATGACTTGGCGTCGCTCAAATCGGCGGTTTTACGAACCTTCTTATCCACCCTGCCATAACCCTGGGACTGCCAATTCTCATCCAGGTAGTGATAATAGACATTGCCCGATTTATCGGCGGTTATGAGGGTATTCGACTCTATTCTATTACTGTCATTATTATAATAAGTGTATGTAGAACGAAGTTTGGTCCATGAAGCCGTACCATAGGCGCTGGCGGTCTGGATCCTGTCGGAGTTGGCATAATATATATAGGTATAAGAGAGTTCCCCGTTTAAGGCAACTTTACGCCTTGTCTTATCGACTCTTCCGTATCCCTGGCCGTTGAAGTCTTCATCTATATAGTGGTAGTAGATAAAGCCTTGAGAATCGGGGGCCGCAAGCTGCCTGTATGATAGCCTGTTTGCGGCGTTGTTGTTGTAATAGTAGTTGGATGACAACTTGGTCCAGGTGGAGGTGGCATAGCCCCTGCGAATTCTTATCCTGTCCGTCTTCCCATAGTAATAGTATATATAGGAAAGCTCTCCATCTAATGGGTCCTGACGTTTGGTTTTGAAGATCCTGCCGTGGCCCTGGCCATTCCAGTTCTCATTGAGATAATAATAATAGATATTGCCGAACTGGTCGGGCGAACTTAAGGTGACGGACTGGATGAGACCGCTTTTATAATAAGTATACGTATAAGAAGGGGTCGAGGAAGCCTTCGATGTCTCTATCGCGTTCTTTGTGGTTATGATCGACTCTACCGTATTCTGGCTGGATTTTAGAGCCTCCGGCGTCATTCCGTCAGAGGTGGTTTCGGTGGTAGTTACGGTGTTATTCAATAAATCAGCGCCTGCCGCCCACGTTATCTGCTGCCAGAGAAAGAGAAAGATGACGCAAACCGATATCGTCCTGAAAAGAAACTTCAATTTGTTTGGTAGTAACATGGGTCACCTCGGCGTTAAATAAATGTTTTTAAATACATAAAAGAAAAAGGCCGGGTTTTAAACACAACCCGGCCTGATAAGCTTGAGTTTTTGTAATACCAGATTAACCTCACAACAACCGCCTTGTGATTAATTGGTATGGCCATTGCTTCCTTGCTGCCAAGCACGCCTTTGTTTATAAATTAAGCATAGCATTTTTTTAAAAGTTTTACAAGAAATATAAGCTGACTTTTTTATCTCTAAACTACCATAAGTATATCATTGATTTTCAGATTTGTCAAGTCAATTTTGATTTTTTATCAAATTTCATATTAATCAAATCCGCCTTGACAATTATTAAACTTAAGGTATACTTTAAAACAAAAAGAGGATTGATATGGAAATTGGAAGTGTGCTGCATGATTTGAGGAAAGAAAAAGGGATGACGCTCGCGGAATTGGCTGATAAGTCGGGTGTTGCCCTCGCCACGTTAAGCCGGATGGAAAACGGCAAGATGACCGGCACGCTTGAATCTCACATGAAGATATGCGAAGCGCTCGGCATAACCCTGCCAGACCTCTACAAGGACCTGGCCCCTTCCAAAAAGACCGTTGAAGTCAAGACCGGCAAAAGCCACAGCGATGTTTTCGTCCATAATAAGAAATCTTCGTCGGAGATGCTGGCTGCCAATGCCCTTAATAAGAAAATGCTGCCTGTCTTGATAAAGCTCCAAAGGGGCGGCGCCACACATAAAGAGGAGACGAAGCCGGGGATCGAAAAGTTTATTTATATACTGGAAGGAAAGATTGAAGCGGTTATAGGAAATGAAAAACATAATCTGATAAAAGGAGATACTCTATATTTTAATTCATCCATTCCGCATCATTTCAGGAATCTCGCTACCGGTGAAACCGTGCTCATCTCTGTCATGAGCCCGCCCGCGGTCTGAGATATCCCGCATTAAAAATCCCGTCATTTCGTCATGTCCCAGCTGGCCGCGGTCTTCGAAAGTATCAAATCCGCCTCAAGTGTGGGAAGTTCCGTATCTGAGATCATACCCTCAAAGTTACCCTTTTTGACGATCATCTCCATCGCCTGTTCTAGCCGGCGCCGGTTTATCAGATCCTTCACTTCCCTGATTAGAGATTTGGTGTAGAGATTTACCACGTACCTTTGGGCAGGACTATTTTTTAGAATTAGCAATACTCTCATCCTAATCACCTTCTTTCTTTGTAAGGTGCAAGTGAGTGTAAGCATATATAAGTATAGCACAAAGATATCGTCTTGCAATAGTGTTAAATTTTAGAAAGTTAGAATTTTATAAAATCGATTAATGTAACTTATTTAAATACAATAAGTTATAAAAGTAGGTAAGGTTATACAAAAGTTTGATGTTTGTTTTATTTAATGGTGGGGATCGGGGACATTTAAATGTCCCCTACTTCTTTATACCATTACCATTAGTAGAACCGTTAATGGCTCTATTGACACCGTTGAGGATGCTGCCCTTTTCGTAGGCCAGAAGGAATGCGCTCACTATTAAAGGGTCGAACTGTGTTCCGGAACAGCGTTTTAACTCCTGTATAGCGTCTTCTATCGTCTTCTTCTTGCGGTAGGGCCTATTGGTGGTCATGGCATCGAAAGCGTCAGCCACGGCTATTATCCTGGCTACCAAAGGTATGTCGGTACCTTTAAGGCCATCCGGATAGCCGGAACCATCGAAACATTCCTGGTGATAACGGACCTCCCTTGCCACGTCTCCCAGCTCCTTGATCGGATACAGGATAGTCGCTCCTATTACGGAATGTTTCTTTATCTCTTCGAACTCTTCCGGCGTGAGCCGGCCGTGCTTATTCAATATATGATCGGGAATACCGATCTTACCTATATCATGAAGAAGCGCGGCTATCTGCAGCGTCTCCCTGAAATTAGGATAATTGGATACTTCGGGCACGCCTTCCAGCTCTCTCGCTATGGCTAGGCAGAAATTCGTGACACGTTCGGTATGGCCGTGTGTGTAGGGATCCCTGGCATCGATGGCAGCGGCGAGCGCTATGGAGGTATGTATGAATATCCTGTGCTCCTTTATGAAAAGTTCCTTTATCTCCTCTATCTTCTGCTGAAGGTTATCGATGAGTAGCGCATTTGCTATCGCCATGGCTGCGTCATTGGCCAGCGTTACGAAGAATCCCATCTCTTCCCTGCTGAACGGCTCTCCGGATATCTTTTCACCCAATACCAATATGCCAAGCAGGTCCCTCTTAAAGTAGCACGGAATGCAAAGGTTCGCCTTTATCAGATCCATCTGCTTCTTGATGGCAATCAATCTATCATAGAGATCGGGCTGACGTTCCAAGATATCCCTGTTTTTTAAGCTCTCGATTATGTCGCGATAATTAACGATACCGGTATCCGATATGAGGTAGGAACGTCTTTCGCTGAACGCGGCTATTAAAGGGTTGTCCGTAGTTAATTTTATGAATCCGACGGGTATCTTCTTCCCTTCGCTACCCTTCGAATCGATCAATATGAAGGATTGCTTCTCTTCTTTGAATAATAATACCGCCGTATGGGTCACCTTGAGCTGTTCGTCGATGGTCCGGACTATCATCTTTATGAGATGCTCCGGCTTCTTGAAACGGATCATGGTCCTGGACGCACGCTCGAGAAATGACTGATAATCCAGCCTTGGCTCTGACCGTTCCTTACCGTCTGGCGCTGGAGCTGAACCATCTTTCTGGCCCGCAGCGGCCGAACCATGAGGATGGTGCGACAACCTGTCGACGAACCATGTATGCAGCTGGTCCCAGCTTGGTGCTTTCTTATCAGCGCTCACTGAATTCTCCCTTTAATCCCTGATCAGGCATCTCTTTTAACCTCTTATCTACTGTCTGCTCCAGATGGTCCAGGACGAGCGGCTTCGTGATATAATCACACGCTCCCAGTTTCGACGCCTCCACCATCTTATCCTGGTCTTCGAGAGCGGTCACCATTATCACCTTCAATGACCTGTCTATGTCCTTAATATGCTTCAGGGCCGCGATACCGTCCATGCCCTTCATCTTTACATCCAGGAGGACTATGTCCGGCTTATCCTCTTTGACCATGGCCAATGCCTCATCTCCGTTCGAAGCCGTGAATACTTCGAAACCTCTCTCCTGAAAGAAATTTTTTACAAAATCACAGATATCATGTTCATCATCAACAACCAAGAGTTTTGGCATACATACCACCTCTATTCGTTGGCTGCGCGCAAGATCGTCTCCTCAAGCTCACGCAGCGATGAGAGCGGTTTATCGAAACACGCGTAAGCGCCCGTCTTTAAAAGGCGCTCCTTAGTCTTTCCTCCATCATCGTAAGCTGTTATGAATATTATCTTCGACGACGGCTGCATCGATTTAAGCAGCTTCAATACCTCGTCCCCGTCTATCCCCGGCATCTTCAGGTCCATCAGGACGACGTCGGGTTTCTTATCCTTCACCAGTTCTATGCCGCTCGCTCCGCGCAGGGCCACTTCGATATCATAGCCTCTCGGCGCGAAATAATTCTTCAGCATGTCTATGAACTCGGCTTCATCGTCTATAGCTATGATCCGCGGTTTATTCATGCCCTGACCCTCGCTTCCTGAGAAACGGACGCCGGAAATTCAAGCGTGAACGTCGTCCCTTCGCCGACCTTCGTCTCTTTAAGATAGATACGGCCGCCGTTCTTTTCAACGACCTGGCGGACTATGAAGAGCCCGAGCCCCGTCCCCTTGCCCGGCTCTTTAGTAGTAAAGAAAGGGTTGAATAACTCTCTTATCTTCTCCTGCGGAATACCCGAGCCCGTATCTTTAATGTCTATCGATATCGTATTCTTCTCCTGCTTAGCTATAACCGTGATCTTGCCTTTCTCGCCTATCGCCTGTCCTGCGTTCCTTATGAGATTGAACAGTACCTCCTGAAGTTGTTTCCTGTCAACAAAGATGCTCGGGAGGCCTTGTTCGATACGTTTCTCAACCTCTATCTTTTCCAGTTTTAATTCATAACCGACGAGGCCCAAAACTTCGTCCACCTCTTTATCTATATTGATCATTTCAGCTTCACCCTTAGCGGGTTTGGCAAAACCGGAGAGTTTCTTCGTTATGGCCGTAGCCCTGTCCGTCTCCTTGATGACCTTCGTCATGATCTCCTGCGCCTTTTTTAACAGGTCCTCCTGGCTCTTGTCTTTATAGAGCCCGTCCTTAATATTCAACAAGAACGCTTCACACTGCCCCCTTGCTATTCCCAGCGGATTACATATTTCGTGATTTATCCCTGCCGAGAGCGTCCCTATGACCGCCATCTTCTCTCTCTGGGCAGCTTCGGCTTGAGTCTTACCGAGTTCGGCGAATAGTTTTGCGTTCGAGATAGCGATGGCAAGGGTTCTGGCCAGGGGCAGTAATATATCTAAATCATCCTGAGAGTAATCTTCATCTGATTTTTTCTTGCCCAGGGATAAGACACCTATTACTTCTTCGTGGAGCACCATCGGTATGATGAGCTCTGCATTCAACTTATCCATGATATCTTTTATGGTATCCGGTATAAATATCTTCTTTTCAACCAATTCCTTCCTCAATAAATAACCATGTGTCTGTTCTAAGAATGTCACTATGCCGTCAGGCCTTATCAGCGTCAGCGATGGGTCTTTTATGCCTTGGGAGGCGGCTATCTTAAATTCCTGTTTATCATCATCGAATAACAATACTGCCGCAGAGATTAGTTTGATTATATCCGATAATTTGTCTATTGTAAGGTCCACCAACCTGTCAAGGTTTAGAACTGTTAATACTTCTGCTGTGAATGTCTTGAGCAGTTCCTTATAATCGTATTTCTTCTGGAAGAGGTATTTGTCGGTTATATTAATGAGAAAGTTCTCGATCCTGCGCATGGTTAATATTATTATTATACCGCTTATGGTAAGGCCTATCATCCTACCCTTAAACCCTGCTCCTCTTAACAAGTATTCTTGTATAATCAAGGTAGGTAAAATCAGTATTGCAAAGACAGAAGCCAAAAGCCCCGCAAAGACGAGGGTCTTTTTTATGATTACTGAAATATCCATCAACTGATGACGAACAATGGCATAGGCAATAAGAAGCCCATATATAGAGTTTAAAGTATTATCAAGAGGTGATATTGCTACATTTAAAACCATTGCTAAATATATAACTGCCGCAATAAACATACTTGCTGTTGCAATTATTACATAGTTAAGCTGTGTTTTTTTCTGACTATCTGCATTCTTTAATGCATTAAAAATTTTATAGAAGCTAATTGAAAAAGCGAATAAAACAGCAAATATAAAAATGCTATAAAGCGGACCAGGATTAGAAATAAATCTAACACCATATCGATACTCAACACTCTTAATATACAAAGGATTAAAACTTAAAAATAGTAAAATGACTGATAGCGCATATAGAAATTTTACTGGCTTAGTGGCCCTTTCTCCTAGAATGGCATAATAAGTATGCAAAAATAAGGGTGGAGAAAATATCGCAAAAATATTTAGCGCTTTATCCCAAATGGTTATAAACTGATAGTTATTTATAACGCTTTCCCCAAAGCATCCAAATATCCAAGATCCTATTATAACTGCCTGAACAGCATAAATTTGATTTAAAAATCTTTTTTTATTATTCAAATAAACAAAAAGCGCTAGAAAATATAAAAGAAAAGATGCTGAAAAGGAAGATAATGCGTAAATTGTCATAATCTACCTTCTGGTTTTAGTTTAATTATACGCTTGGCGGCGGAAACTCCAGAAAATGCTGCCATTGATAGCCCACCTTGACCTATTCCATGCGTAGTCCAATGTCCAGCCATAAAAAGATTTTCTATTTCTGTCTGTTGTGGCATAAAAGTCTTGCGCATCTGTGTTCTTAAAGAAGCAAGCCCATAGCAAGCTCCCTTAAGATTATGTGTATATCTATAAAGCGTAAAGGGTGTAGCTGATAATAAAACTTTTACATGTTCGGAGATACATGGAAATATGGCTCTGGCTCTCCTTATAATATTTTCTTCAAATTTTCTTCTGTGGTTTTCCCAATATTTTTTTGTATTAAATGTGGCGCCAGAAAATATGGCAACTGAAACGCCTCCGCTAGGTGCTAGATTTTTATCATAGGAAGATGGAAACGAGCATATTAAGTAATCATCTTTTATTATTGGCTTTCCATTTCTTATCGCATCATAGGTTCTGTTAAAGTTTGAGGATGGGAAATACCATATACTATTATTTATAGAATAATTCGATTTAACACTACTATCTAGCCCTATATATACAATAAATGCGGACATAGATGGAATTAAGCGCTTTATTCGATTCAATAATTTTTTTGATATTTTGTTTTTACCTACTAACTCTATGAATGTGTTATGAGGATCTGCATTGCTAATTACATAATTCGACCGAATCTTCATTTTGTCAATTATCACGCCGTTACTTTTATTATTTTTCGTTATTATTTTATCAACTCTATTAGAATACATTATTTCTCCCCCGTAACCTATTAACACAGAGGCTAATGTATCTGCAAATTTTTGCATACCACCTCTTGGATAATAACTTTGATTAAAGAAAAATTCCTTGAAAAAGAAATACGCCTTTAGTGCATCAACCCTATCTATAGGCAAACCTATATTCATTAAAAGACAATTAAATATTGCTATCAATTCCTTATTCTTGAAATATATTTTCATCAAATCAAATAATGTTCTGTTTCTCGTTCTAGAATATAAAAACGCTATATTTTTTGTATTCAAAAAATCAAAGAAGTCCTTTATTCCCTTTTCTTCACTAGGAAAAATATCTATTAAATTGGCTATTGTTTTTGATATGTCACTATTAATATAAAACTGGCCAGCTGGTGTAATAATTAAATCTGATTGATTAAGATTATAAAATCTAATGTGTTTTTCTATTTTAAAATCTTCTATTATCCTGGCAAGCAAACTTTCCTTCTCGCTAAATTTTATATAATGAATGCTCGAATCAAAAGTAAATCCTCTTCTTTTAAATGAACTACAATAGCCTCCTGGACTAACGTGTTGTTCTGCAACTAGAACTTTCATGCCGGCCCTTGCCAAATAGCATCCACTAACAAGTCCCCCTATCCCACTACCTATAATAATCACATCGTATTTAGTGCTTATTTTCATATTGTTTGGCTAACTTGTAATAAAGACTTTCGTGCTCTAGCAGCAGGCGTCTCATCGGGAAAACCTAACGATAAAAGAGCTATAAGATTACCCTTCTGTTTAAGTAATTTGTTGATTTCTTTTTCGCAAAATAGAGCCATTCCCAAACATGCTGTGCCTAAGCCTAAGGCATGTACATACAACATTATATTATCTATTGCAAAAGACACCGATTGAATTTCATATATTCTTCCGATAGACGCATATGGCTCTTCTAATCTATTGAATTTTCTTAATATGCTACCATCTGTATAAGCTACAATTACACATTTACAGTTTATTAAACACTTGGCAGTTTCCTTTAAAACTATATTGAATCCAGCCAACAACTGTTTTTCCTTTTTCATCATAATCTCATATATTTCATTAATTACTCTCGTATCTTTCACAACAACAAATTTCCAAGGTTGTATATTATGCGCCGACGGCGCCCATCTAGCTGCTTCTAATATTTTATTAATCAAGTCATCTTTAACATCCAGCTTTTTATATTTCCTAATCGTCCTTCTTGATTTTATTAAATTTAATAATAAAGATTCTGTGCTCATATTTTTTAATTTCTATACCTTCCTAACACCACACATGCATTATTTCCACCAAAAGCAAAAGAATTGTTTAAAACTACTTTAAGCATCTTTTTCTTGGCATTATTAGGAGTAATATCCAAATCACAGTCTGGATCGGGTGTCTCGTAGTTAATAGTTGGGGGCATAGTTGAATTTTGAATGGCAAGACAACATGTTATCGCCTCTAATGCGCTTGCGGCACCCATAGTATGACCAAGCATCGATTTTATCGAACTAACTGATAAGTCTTTGCTTAAATTGCCAAATACTTTTTTTATAGCTTCACATTCTGTCTTATCATTTGCCGGAGTGCCGGTTCCATGGGCGCTAATATAATCTATGTCCTCCTTAGCAACTCCACTATTCTTTATTGCTTTTTCCATGACTTTGACAACTCCTTCGACTCGCGGAATTGTCATATTGTAAGCATCGCAACTCAACCCATATCCTAATATCTCACAATAAATATTTGCCTTTCTTTTTTTAGCAGCTTCCAATTCTTCTAAAATCAAAATACCAGAACCCTCTCCTATCATCATTCCTTTTCTATTTTTATCAAATGGTTGGCACTTTTCCGGCGCCATAGCATAAAGACGATTAAATCCAGTAAACGTAATTCTAGAAAATGGATCCGTACCTCCTGCAATCATAATATGCGATCTATTTTCACGAATAAGATCAAATGCATATGCAATAGAGTAATTACCAGCTGAACATGCAGTTGGTATCGTATAATTAGGTCCGCTTATATCAAAAAAATAGCCTATATTTTCTGATAACTCATTACCTGGATATTTAATAACATTTATAGGCCAAACTTCATCTTCGCCGTTTTTAGTCCAGTATTTATCAATCTGCTCGAGAGATTGGATATCTGCCATTGTTGTCCCAATTATAGTTCCGGTTTTCTGTTCCCTTATCTCATTTATACTCAATTTCGCATCTTCCAGTGCCATTTTTGCCGCAGCAACAGCAAATTGAGACGCCCTGGCCATATCTTTTAACTTATTTTTGGAAATAAAATCCGTTGGTTTAAAATTTTTGACCTCGCCGCCTTTATTAATTGGATAATCAGATGTATTAAATGTGGTAACGTTACCTATCCCTGATTTTCCGGCTATAAGATTCTTCCAAAATTCATCTTTGCCGATTCCTATTGACGTTACAGCGCCTAATCCTGTCACGACAACACGCCTTTTCATTTTGATAAAAATCCTTTCACGAGGTCAGCAACTTTATTTAAATTTGTCATTTTTGCTAAATTTTCTTCCGGTATTCTTATCTTATATTTTTTCTCCACCGATGCTAATATTTCAAGCGCCATCATCGAATCCATTCCCAGGTCTTCGATAAACTTTGCTTCCGGTGTAATCTTCTTCTCATCTATCTCGACAATACTGGCTATGAGCGATCTTAATTCTTGTTCCAAATTCTGCGAATTAATCTCTGGCATATATAACTCCTATTTTTAAATTGCTAATCCCCCATCTACTTTTATTACCTGACCGGTAATGTAATTTGCCTTTTCGCTGGCTAAGAAGGCTACCACTTTCGCCACTTCCTGAGGTGTGCCAAAACGGGCAACTGGTATAATCTTAAGCAAGCTTTCTTTCTGCTTTAAATCTTTTGTCATGTCTGTTTCGATATATCCTGGTGCTACAGAATTAACACGTATATTATAAGAAGCCACCTCTTTGGCTAACGATTTTGTAAAACCTATAATGCCTGCCTTTGCGCTTGCGTAATTTACCTGTCTGGCCGTCCCGATGACTCCCGCGACTGATGATATATTTATTATCGAACCACTCTTTTGCTTCATCATAGTAACTATCGAGGCCTTTGCCATATTAAAGTAACCCGTTAAGTTGGTATTAATCACTTCCTGCCATTCCGAAGGCTCCATCATCATTAATGCCTTATCCTTGATTATACCGGCGGAATTTACGAGTATGTCGAGCCTCCCAAATTTTTTTACCGTTTCTTCTACGACCTTTTTTGCCTCAATAAAATCTCTTGAATCGGATTTTATAGCTTCTGCCTCTCCTTTTAATTCCTTTATCTCATCTAAAACTACACCGGCGGCTTCATCGCTCTTTAAATACGTAAAGACAACCTTTGCTCCGTTATATATGAATTCAAAGACGATCGCTCTGCCGATTCCTCGCGAACCACCCGTAACAACCACTACTTTATCTTTTAACGAATTTTCCACTTAAGATATTCCTTTTTGCATTTCGTTTGATTGATTCCATGTCATCTTCGGAATAAAATCTATATCCGCAAAAAAAGTCCGCAAGATGAAGGCCGTGCTTTCTTGCTATTTTAGATATCTCATTAATTTTCTCTTCTGTTATATTTCCGCGCCCGATAGAGTAATTTTCGAACTTTCCATCGAAAGCAAGAACCATTCCTTCGGCAAGACAACCATAGATACTTCCAGAGGGCATAAGTTCGTTAAAAACCCTGTCCTTTATTTCATGTTGATAAGGAAGTTTCGCCAATCCACCCTCAAAGACAAACACATCATTCCTTACATTAACAACTTCTTTGGCTATATTCGCCGGGATAGCGACGTCGCAGACGATAGAACCGGGCTTTAAATTTTCCGGCTCGATTATAGTAGAAACGGCACTTGTAACGGCAAGTATTATGTCAGCGTTTTTAACGGCGTCTTTGTAATATTTAAATGTCTCAACTTGAACCCTGCCATCATGTTGCACTTCCCGCATTAGTACATTCATCCGTTCCTCATTCCGAGCAACGATATTAAGCTTTTGCATCTTTTTGGATAAAACCTTCGTACATATCGAACCTATGTCTCCTGTGGCGCCTATTACAGCAAGCGTCGCCCGCGCAAGGTCTATCTCCATATAATACGCGGCCTTTAATATGCCTTCAATGGCAAGGGCCGCGGTATAAGTATTACCGCTTGTAATCGGCACACCGACGCGTTTAGAAACCGTTTCACCTTCATTGCCTACCACAGACGTGAAACCGCCAAGCGTAACTATTTTCGCACCTAGCCGCTCGGCAACTTTTACCGCTTGTGTTATTTTCTTAAGTACAAACTCTTCGTCAAGGCTTACCATAGCTGTAGGCATGAGAGGGCAGATAATCGTGTGGCAGTCAATCAATGCGTTCTTAGCGGATCGTATATTTTTAACCGAAACAAGCCTATATGGCGGAATATTTTTAAGCATCGCATTAAGTTGATAAGGTGCTATCTTCCTGGCAAAAAATGCCCATGGTCCAAGCATTTTGTATAGATGCTCCAGATCTATTGGATGACCTATAAAACCTACTTTATTTATCATTAGCTATCCTGATAATTGTATTTTGATATTGATAAACTCGAATTCACACCTGTCGGGCTGAAGGAATTCACTAGTATCTTATCGACCTTCGCGTCTCTTGCCTTGTTCGGCACGCAGTCGACGTCGCAGCGCCGGTCCTTCTTTTCGTAATTTATCGTAGGCGGCAGGAAGCTCTCCTCCAATACGCCCACGCTTGCCGCGACATTGAACGCGCCGCCGGCGGAAAATGACTCGCCTATCATCGATTTTACGGAACTCATCGGCACGCTTTTGCCTCTTTCACCGAATACGTCCGTCACTGCTTTCGCCTCCATCGCGTCGCAATCGAGCGTCGAATTTGCGCTCGCGCTTATATA
This sequence comes from Candidatus Omnitrophota bacterium, assembly GCA_028716065.1. Classification (GTDB taxonomy): domain Bacteria; phylum Omnitrophota; class Gorgyraeia; order 2-01-FULL-45-10; family 2-01-FULL-45-10; genus JAQUQN01. The sequence goes on along the minus strand of JAQUQN010000001.1, from coordinate 62,417 downwards.
GCCGATATCATCCGCGCCTATTTTCGCGTCCGCCAGGCATGCCCTTATCGCCTCCGCGGCTCCTTTTGCTTTGGGGCTATAGATATTCCTGCTATCGGGGTCGAAGGATGTGCCATAACCGAGCACTTCCGCGTAAATCCTGGCCTTTCTCTTGAGCGCATGCTCTAGTTTTTCCAATACGACTATGCAGGCGCCTTCGCCAAAGACGATGCCGTTCCTCCGTTTATCGAACGGGCAGTTGATCTCTTGCTTGCCGTCCCTTGAGCCGGCCAGATGTCCTATCTTATGAAAACCCTTATAGGTCTGTTCGCATAATTCCTCAACGCCCCCGGTGAGAACAACCTCATATTCATATAATTCCAGCATGTTCATCGCATAATAGATGGCATCGACGCTCGAACAGAAGCCCGTCGAGATGGTCGCGTTAAATCCCTGTATATTGAAATTTATCGATACATGGCTCGCGGGCGAATTTATCACGGTATTTGGAAAGAGCGCCGGGTTGACCGAGCGCGGCCCCTCGCGTAGCGCTTCCTTATCGAATTCGCTTATGGACCACACCGAACCCATGGTCGAACCTAATGAAACACCGAAAAGATCCGTCTCGTCCTCTGAAAGCGGGTATTTTATACCGGCATCGTCCAGCGCCAGTTTTGAGGCGCTGAGAACGAGCTTCGTGCTTCTATCAAGATTCCGTAATCCCTTCGGCCCCAATATGTCCTCCGGTTTAAAATCGCTGATCTCTCCAGCCGTCTTTGCCCTCAAATTACCCGTATCGAATAACGTTACCGGTTTTATTCCGGAACGGCCCTTTTTGAGCGCATCCCAGAAGGCCTTCTTACCTATACCATTAGATGCCAGCACCCCTATACCCGTTATCACTATTCTCTTATTCATAGGTTATAATCTGATCGGTATCTCGCGCTTATCAGCTCCCCTAAAACTAAAATACCCAATTAACTATATAGTAATTGGGTATTATTTGGTGATATGATTTCGTTCTTTTTCCTGGTCAGTGATCCAGCGATCGATAGTCGACTTCTTGAACCGCCAGTTGGCCCCTACCTTGAATCCCGGAAGTTTGCCTGCTTTAGCGTGTTTATATATGGTAACAGGCTTCATCCTCAGATAGGTGGCCAATTCATCAACTGTAAATAGAGTTTCTTCGGGCATGGCGCCACCACCTTCTTATGCGATTAGTATATCCTATCCTCCATTGATACACATTAATACAGCATTATACCGATATGTACAAGAACAGACCCATTAACTTAGGGTGATACAAAGTATACCCGAGATTTTTTGATTGTCAATAGTTAGGAACTGGATTTTGAGTGGAAAATCCGTAATTCGTTGATGCTGAAGGAGTTACTGATATTATATTTTATACTTATTTAACTCGCCGGAAAGGTTATCAATATTACCGGCCAATTTCTCTATATCCTGGACTATGACTTCCCTGTCATGCTTGGTGCCGGTCATGGCCTTCTTTATCGCGTCCAGTTCAGAGGCTATGCTCCTGATGCTATCCTTCTGTTTTATTATGTTGGACCTGAGGCTGTCGATGACACCGTTTATCTTATTCGCGAGAGACATGAGTTCGTCACCTTTTCTCAAGGTTATGCGCGAACTGAAATCGCCTTCAGCCATGCCTGTCAGGAACTTTTCCATCCTGTACATTGGGCCGGCTATCTTATGCGATAAAAATATGGAGAACATTGCCACGAAAGGCGCTACCACTATGAGGCTCAAGAGGATACGCAGATTTACCGTGTTTATGATGGCCACGAGCCGCCCCTGCGGATATACACTCGCCAATTTTTCGCCCATCAGCACCATGACCGTATAATAGATCGTGTAAGAACATAATGCGCCTGTCAGGAACATGAAGAGCAAAAAGAGGCCGGCGTACTTTAACTGGAACTGCTTGGCTACCAGGTACTTCTTTCTTTTAATATAAGGGACTTCTCTTTTTTCCATGTTTTAACCCTTTCTCCATATTACGACTTCTCTTCTTATGGTCAGTTTAATATCCTTGCCCTTTGAATTCTTTATCATTTCGATCGCCTGCTTTATCGGCATGTAGCGTGTCGATTTGCCGTCTATGGCCGTGATGAGGTCGTCCTTTCTTAGATCCGTATCGCCTCTTGTCACCTCGGTAATGGTCAGGCCGTCAAATTCCATCTTGAGTTCGGCGCCGATAAGCTCCTTGGGCCCGGACAGAATATTTCTATTATCGCTTATATCGACCCTGACGGTCCTCTCTATTAGGCACTTTATCTCGAACGACGAGCGCTCCAGCAGCCTGTCTATCACTTCGATCAGCGACATGTAACCGGTCAATCTTCCCCATATAGAGACTATGAGGTCGCCTTTCGATATACCTGCCTGGGATGCGGGAGAGTCCTTACCTATATTATCGACCTCGGGAAAACCGTCCTTGAGGGTCAAGGTAAATCCCAATGAGTTCTTGAGTTTCTCCTCTTTAATCCGCGTCTCTTCCTCTTCGGCATATTCGGTCCTGATAACGGCCTTCCCGCTCTTTTCAAATTCCGCCTGCCTTCTTATCGCCTCCATCTTGGCCGCCTCACCCTGCCGATAGAGGTAAGACCTGACATAAACCAGTCCATCCTTGGCGCGGCTGGAATCCGGATTCAATTTGTGGGCCTTATCGTAATAACTATAACTTCTGGCGTAGTCCTTTCTTTCGAATGCCTGTTCCGCGAGCTTTATCAGGTTATCCTCTTCGCTGTCGATATAGAGTTCCCGGATATCGGATTTCATCAGCATGATCTCGCCGTCGGGCGTCGAGAATACCAGTCTGTCCTTGTAATCTTCCACGACGATGCCTTTTATCTCTTTTCCATCATTGGTGTATATCGTGTCGGCGTTAACTATCGTAACCAGTAACCAGTAACTCGTAACCAGTAATACGCTAAACTTTAATAGCCTTCTTAGCTTCTTCATAGACCACCTTTAATGGTATTTTTTTCGCTTTCGCGAGCCTGACACAATCCTCATACTCAGGAGCGACATTGCGTAAATTGCCGGGGCCGGAGGAAAATTTAACGGTCACGTCTCCGTATCCCGTATGGACCTTACGGGTTTCACGCTCGAGCTTTGAGCGGTTCACTTCGTAATATCTTATCCCGATGGTCGAGGTCTCGCTGAATATCACCGATTTCATCTTTTCTGCCAACACCGGCTCGGCCAGGACGGTCAACTTAAACGCTGGCCTGGATTTTTTCATTATTATGTTGGCCAGGAATACGTCGAGCGCCCCTTCCTTGAAGAGCCTCTCGAAGAGATATTCAAAATTCTGCGGATTCATGTCATCTATGTTAGTTTCCAGAACGGTTACCCTGTCCTTCATGTAGGCAGGAACCCTTTCACCTATCACCACGCGAAGCAGGTTCGGCATGTTCTTCAAAACTCTAGTCCCGGCGCCGTAACCGATCTGCGATATCTTCAGTTCCGGCATGTCGCCGAAACCCCTGGCAAGCGTCTTGAGTATCCCTGCGCCCGTGGGTGTCACGAGTTCGGCCTCGATTTCGCATATCCTGGCCGGCACGCCTTTCAGAAGTTCCAGGGCCGCCGGGGCGGGTATCGGCAGACTGCCATGGGCCGTTTTCGTAAAGGACCTTCCGAACGTGATGTTCGAGGAATATACTTCGCCTATCTTCAGCTCATGGACCGCTATCGCCACAGCCACTATATCTATTATGGAATCTACCTGTCCGATCTCGTCAAAATCTATCTCCTGATTTTTGGATAGGCCGTGGACCTTCGCCTCCGCATTACCGATATTATTGAAGATATCCTTTGCCGTCTTTTTTATCTCCGCATCAAGCGCGCTTTTATCTATAAGCCTCAAAATATCTTTCAGTTTTCTATGGCTGTGTTTTTCATTTTTACAGATGACATCGAATTTTACCGCATCGATAGAGCCCCTGTTCGTCCTGCTCTCTTTAATTTCATAACCTTTGAGATTCAGCCTGGCAAGTTGCGCCTTAAGCGTCTTCATGCTCAATCCGGCATCAAGAAACGCCGCGATGGTCATGTCCCCGCTTATGCCGCTCATACAATCGAAATACGCTATTCGCATACAAAAGGTAACCTTATTTATTGATCATGCTCGCGAAATATGCCGCGCCGAAACCGTTGTCGATATTCACTACCGAGACGCCCGGCGAACAGGAATTCATCATGGTAAGGAGTGCCGCCACCCCGCCGAAACTCGCACCATAACCGACGCTCGTGGGAACGGCTATGACGGGCTTGGACACCAGGCCGCTGACGACGCTCGCCAGGGCCCCTTCCATGCCAGCTATGACTATTATGACATCCGCCTCACCAAGCGCCTTCATCTTGTCCAGTAACCTGTGCAGGCCCGCGACGCCAACATCACACAATATCTCCACCGGATCGCCCATTATCTCGAGCGTGGCCCTCGCCTCTTCAGCCACCGGCAGATCCGCGGTACCGGCGGTAATGATAAGGACCTTGCCGGTCTTGATCGGAGGCGGCGTGGTCCTGTAGTATATGATGCCGGATTTCTTGTCGAACTTTATTTTCGGATATATCTTCTTGAGCCGCGAATAGACCTTTGTATCGGTGCGGGTTATGAGGAGTATGCCGTCGCTAGAGATGATCCTTCTGGCTATCTTTATTATCTGGTCGGGAGTTTTGCCCTTTCCGAAGATGACCTCCGGAAAACCGCGGCGCAAGGCCCTGTGGTTATCTATCCGCGCGAAGCCCAGGTCTTTATAGGGAAGGTCCTTCAATACGCCGAGCGCCCTGTCCGTGGAGAGGCGCCCCGCCCTGACCCCTTTAAGTAATCTCTCTATGTTTTCTGACATTCGTTCAACTCTTGAAAAAAATCACGTAAAATAACGCGCCAATTATAAGAAAACAGACGAGATAAAAATCATAAAAATAGAAAAAATCCCGCAACCTCTCCAACAAAGTATAATCGTATTGCCTCGTGATGGGCTCTTTACGCTTTATCTCTCTTTCCAGGTCGGTATAAGGATGGGTCGGATGCCCCTTCGAATCGAGGACGGGTTTGGCGTGTTCGGGTTCCGCCTCCTCTATGGTAGAGATCTCTCTCTTTATCGCGTCAAGTTGTTCTTTCCTGAAACGCAGGAACGTCCCGCCTATCCTGTACGCCGGTATCTCTCCGATATCGACAAGGCGCTTCACCTCTTCTTCCGGAAGTTTCAGATATTGAGCGACCTCTTTTATATTGAACAGTTTCTCAGGCATAATTAATACCCCTATAACTACCTTTAGTGTAAAACGCAAAGCGCAAAACGTAAAATTAAAACGTAAAACTTAAAACGCTTTAAACTCTAAGTTTTTCCCGCCTTTTGCGGGATCCCGCCACAGCGGGAAATTTTGCGCTTTTCGCTTTACACTTTACGCTTATTTTATCTTCTCCGTCGCCACCCACTCGTCTATCTTCGTCCGCTCGAATCTCCAGTTGTTCCCGTCCCTGACGCCCGGTATCTTGCCGTTATTAGCCCATTCGAATACCATCGACATCTCCACTTCCAGGTATTTGGCCAGTTCCTCCGCCGTCATCATGCTCGTGATGGGAGCGGTTTCCTGTTTCGAGCGGGAGATCATGCTGGAATTACCTTCCAGCACCGCGCCTTCGGCGACGCTCAAGAGCGGAGTCTTTATATCACCTATAACGCATGCCGGCGATATCAGTTTCAGTTCTTTCGTGGCCTTGATATTCCCGTTGATCCTGCCGGCCACGACTATGGAATCTCCCATGATGTCGGCGTTCACGACTGCGTGCTCGCCTATCATGAGGTTGCCTTTCGTGCTTAGAGTGCCGTCAAATCTGCCGTTTATCTTTAAATTAACCGGGTCCTTGAATACCAGGCTGCCCTGCATAGAGGCATCTACATCGAGGACTCTCTCCGCCGTCTGCTTCTTATCCTTCCGGTTCAGCATATGCCACCTCCATTTTTTATGCACCCAGTCATAAATCTTTTCCCCATTTCACGTAATTGATACCGTCCAGGCGGCCGATATCATTCAGGATTCCTTCATCGTCTTTCACTACGTGGAGCCTAAGGCCGACCTTGAATATGATGTTGGCCCCGTCCCTGGAGCGCTCCACCTCAAAATCCGTTATCTCGGCCCCGTGTTCCGCAAGCACCTCCCTGATATATTTTAAACGGTCCATGCCCTCCCTCATCTCGATCACCATCGTCTTGTACCAGTCTTTCCGGATCATGGAATGTTCTATTTTAGAAAACATCATGAGTGCCACGACCGTCAATAATGTTGCCATGATGGCACCGAAATACATGCCTGAACCGATGGCAAGGCCTATGCCGGCCACCACCCACAGGCTAGCGGCGGTAGTCAATCCCCGGACGGACGCCCTGAAACGCATGATGGTGCCGGCGCCCAGAAACCCTATGCCCGTCACCACTCCGGCCGCTATCCTGGACGGGTCACATGGCACTTTATCATAAAAGGCCTCGAATACATGTATGGAAGTGAGCATCACCAGCGTTGAACCCACACATAATAGGATATGGGTCCTGAATCCCGCGGCCCTGCCGTGAAATTCCCTTTCGTACCCCACGACTCCGCTCAAGACCGCCGCCAGGAGCAGCCTGAACATGACGACCCAGTCGCTAAGCATCAACTTACCTCCAGATTAGGTTTGGCGGAAAGAAAAAGATCCGATCTATATCCTTTGGCGTAAAGCCTCCGGCCCAAAGCGGCTACCATTGCCGCGTTGTCGAGACAATACTGAAAATCTGGAAAATGGACACTTCTATTGTGATAAAATCTTGCCATGTCATAAAACTTCTCCCTCAGCCTTGAGTTGGCGGTCACGCCTCCGCCGAGCACTATATCCTTAACGCCCTTCATCTCAGCCGCTTGAAATGCCTTCTCTACCACCATGTCCAGCACGGCTTCCTGAAACGAATAGCATACATCGCTTATCTCATCCTTCGCCATCTTCCTTTTTACTCTACCCTGGACCCTGGACCCTTGCCCCTTGCCCCTGACATAATATAATACCGCAGTTTTGACTCCACTGAAACTAAAATCTAACGAATTTTCGCCCATGAAACTTTTAGGGAAAAGCCGGTTGTTACGGTTTTTCGAACGCGCCGCCATCTTCTCTATCACGGGCCCTCCAGGATATCCCAGGCCCAGTATCTTGGCGACTTTATCGTAGGCCTCTCCGACAGCGTCATCCTGGGTCTGCCCCAGCAATTTATACCTATCCACGTCCTCGCAATATAATAGCGCCGTGTGTCCGCCTGATATCGCCAGGCCCACGAACGGAAAACGCGGTTTCTCATCATTCAGGAACGCGCTGTAAAGATGCGCGAATACATGGTTGACGCCGATGAGCGGCAGATCCAGGCTGTAACTGAGCGATTTCGCCAGCGATATGCCCGTCAATAATGCTCCCACTAGCCCCGGCCCGTTCGTCACGGCAACGAGGCCTATATCGCCGAGGCCCTTACCGGCGCCCTCAAGCGCCCTGGAAAGGACCTCAAGTATATACTCCACGTGAAACCTCGAAGCTATCTCCGGCACCACGCCGCCGTATTTCTTGTGCAGATGGACGCTTGAAGAGACGACGTTCGACAACACGCGCCCCTCATTCACCAGCGATACGCTCGTCTCGTCGCATGAAGTCTCTATGCCCAGGGTGAGCGCCTTCTTCACTTCTCCATCTCCGAAAGGCGGACGAATGTTATGCCTTCGGACGCGAACTGCGGCATCGTTTCGGCAAGCGCCTTTATGGTGTTGGGCCTGTCATGACAGATGGCTATGACGGCGCCATTTTTAAAAGCTAACTTTCTTAACTTCATCATCTCTCTCTTTATAGCGTTAATATTATTATCATTATCCAGAAATATGTCCCTCCTGGCATACTTGACGCCTGCGGCGGCGGCGGCCTGACGGCATACGGACCTCGTGGAAGTGAGGCTGTCAAAAAAATAAAGATCCCTGGGCTTCAATTCTTTCATTATGACCGACATGAGGCCCATCTCTTCCGTGGCTTTCGAACCCATGTGATTAGATACGCCTTTCAGGCCCGGCACGCTCTTCATGTCCGCAACCAGAATGGCCCTCACCCCTTCTTCGCTCATGGCGGAATTTATCGTGCCTCGCTCTTCGGTCCCGTCTTTCTTATGCGGCTCCATGGGAAGGTGAAGTATCACCTCATAACCCCTGGCCGCTGCCAGTTCGGCTATTCTCTGTGAATATGGTTGGTTGGGCAGGATCGATAATGTCACCGGTTCTTTTATATCGAAAAATGTGTCTAAATTATTCATGTTGTATCCGAAATCGTCCATGACAATAGCTACTTTAGGACTGCTGTAACGTTTCGTTATCACAGGCGCCGCCGCTACGGGTAAAACCGGAACCTTCTTCCTGGGCGAGGGCTTCTTCTCCTCCTCAAGGCTGACATACCTTCTCTCCAGTTCGCTCACGCGTCTTCGTAAATTACTCAGATAGAACAAACTCATCGCCAGAATCAGAAGCGACAAAATTATTACTATAAGGGTTTTCGGCCTCATGATCATTTCTTCTCTTGGCTATAAACCTTTATGGCCTTTATGATATCCAGGGCTCTCTCCAGCTGATTATCTTCTTTTACCATCTTAGCGGCCTCAGAAGGTTTCCCAACCTTCTCCTTCTCCTCCAGCTTCTCGAATACATCTTCCTTCTCGACATCCTTCGCGGGCGCTTCTTCTCTTTCCACCACCACATCCGGCATGATGCCTTCGTTTCTTATTAATTTACCGCTGGGCGTGAAATAGGACGCTGTCGTCAGCCTGATGGCGGAACCGTCCCTGAGCGGTATGACCGTCTGGACCGATGCCTTTCCGAAGGTCTTCGTGCCGATTATGACAGCCCGCTTATTATCCTGCAATGCCCCCGCCACGATCTCCGAGGCGCTGGCGGAACCCCCGTTCACAAGCACGACTATCGGATAATCCGGATGCTGGTATTTTCCCGAAGATTTAAAGAGCAGGTTCTGGCTGGGGGTCCTCGATTTGGTTGAGACTATGACGGTCTCCTTCGGTAAAAATTTCTCGGAAACATCGACCGAGACATCAAGCAGGCCTCCGGGATTATTCCTCAGATCCAGTATCAGCGAGTCCATGCCTTCTTTTTCCAGTCTCTTCAGCGCCTCCTCCATGTCGCGGGGGGTATTCTCCTGAAATTCCACAAGTTTCAGATAACCGATCTTGTCTTCGATGAACTCGGCATTCTTGATACTGTTGATCTTTATGATGGCCCGTTTTATCGGTATATCCAGTATCTTCTTGTCCTTCTCGCGCCAGATGGTAAGTTTCACCGTGGTGCCCGCGTCCCCGCGCATCAGTTTGACCGCGTCGCTCAATGTCATCTTCTTCGTCACCTTGTCATCGATCTTTATTATCTTGTCGCCCGCTTTTATGCCTGCTGCGTCGGCCGGTGTGCCGTCGATCGGCGCGACTATCGTCAGGATACCGTCCCTGGTGGATATCTCCACGCCTATGCCGCCGAACTGGCCCTTCGTCTCGTCCTTTATCTCCTTATACTCATCCGGCTCCATGAAGGCGCTGAAATCGTCCAGGCCCGAAAGCATTCCTTTCATGGCCCCGTAGATCAGTTTTTTCGAATCGACCTCGTCGACGTACTCGCCCCTTACTATGGCCACGCCGTTGGCGAACAACTCTACCTGTGAATAGATATCATCCTTCGCCGGCGGCTTATCGTCCTTTACGTCCTTGCATCCTCCGGTTATGGCAAAATAACCCAATATGACCGCCACGGTCAGAAGGGACGCTGTTCTTAGACTTTTACTCATATTTTATTCTCCCAGGCTCTTTTTTAAGATCTCGTTTATTACCGCGGGATTCGCCTTGCCCTTCGTCTCGCGCATCACCTGTCCGATGATAAACGTCAGGGCGTTTTTCTTGCCGCCTTTATAGTCCTGCACGGATTTTTCGTTCCTGCCCAGTATGACCTTTACTATTTTTTCTAATTCACCTTTATCGCTTAACTGCTCAAGTCCTTTCGATCTTACGATCTGGGCAGGCTCACATCTCTTTTCGATCGCCTCCAGCAAGACCTCCTTTGCCATCTTCCCGCTTATCAGCTGCCCGTCTATCATCTTCAGGAGTTCCGCCAGGCCCTGGGGAGAGATCCCCAGTTCCCGGATACCGGTATTTTTGAGATTCGATTGAGCCGTGATATCGCCCATTATCCAGTTCGCTACCGTCTTCGGATTATCATATGACTCCAGGCACTTCTCGAAATAATCGGCCGCAGCCTTATCGCTCACCAATACGGCTATGTCATAATCCGAAAGATTGAACCGCTCCTTGAAACGCTTTGCCTTCGCATCAGGCATCTCTGGAATAGTCTTCCTTATATCTTCCACGTAAGAAGGGTCGGGGACAAAAGGAACGAGGTCCGGCTCCGGAAAATACCTGTAGTCGTGCGCCTCTTCCTTGGTACGCATCAATAACGTCACGGCCTTGCCGGCGTCCCAGAGGCGCGTCTCCTGTTGTAACTTTTCGCCGGCCGATACGGCCTCCATCTGCCTGGAGACCTCATGCTCCAGCGCCAATCTCACGGCCTTGAAAGAGTTCATGTTCTTAAGTTCTACCTTCGAACCCAGTTTATCGCTTCCCGCGGGCCTGACCGAGATATTGGCGTCGCAACGCAGGCTCCCCTTTTCCATGTCGCAGTCCGATACCTCAAGATACTTCAGGATAGACTTGAGACCTGTCAGATAATCATAGGCCTCTTCCGGAGAATTTATATCCGGTTCCGTCACTATCTCCAGAAGCGGCATGCCAGCCCTGTTGCAGTCGAAGAGACTGTAAGGCCCTCCGGTCTGGTGTATGAGTTTTCCAGCATCCTCTTCGAGATGGACCCTCTTTATCCGTATTTTTTTGATCTTCCCGCATGATGATATATCCACGAAACCGTCATGCGCTACCGGCTTGTCATATTGGGATATCTGAAAGTTCTTCGGCAGGTCCGGATAATAGTAATTCTTTCTGTCGAATTTTATCTCTTTCTGTACGGAGCAATGGAGGGCAAGGGCTACTTTTATCGAATGGCCGAAGGCCTCATGGTTCAGTTTGGGAAGCGATCCCGGAAGGCCCAGGCAGACGGGGCAACTTTGAGAATTCGGCCTCTGCCCGAAAAGAGTCGAACAACCGCAGAAGGCCTTCGTCTTAGTCTTGAGCTGCAGATGAACTTCCAGTCCTATCACAGGTTCGTATTTCATAAATTCACGTTGTTGGGTAACGGTAACGATGCCCGTTTCGTAATTCGGCTACGTTATTCGTCTTTACGTAACCTTTACCGTAACCGATACGGGCTTCGTAACCCTTACCATTACCAATATTACTTCCTAAAAATATACTCATATCCCCGGCCGCTTTGAATGCCAATCCGTATTCTGTTCGTACGCATAGGCGGCGGTGAATATATTCTCTTCCTTGAACGCGTCTGCGATTATCTGAAGGCCTATCGGCAGGCCCTTGCCGTCAAAACCGCATGGTATGGAGATCGCCGGTATCCCCGCCAGATTTGCGGGGATCGTAAAGATGTCCGACAGGTACATGCTTAACGGGTCATCTATTCTTTCGCCTATTTTGAACGCCGTCGTGGGTGAGGTCGGCGTCACGATGCAATCGACCTCTTTGAATGCCCTCGTGAAATCAACCCTTATCTTCGTCCTGACCTTGAGCGCCTTGAGGTAGTAGGCTTCATAATAGCCGCTAGAGAGGACGTAGGTTCCCAATAATATCCTTCTCTTCGCCTCCTCGCCGAAGCCCTGCGAACGCGTCTTCGTGTACATATCTATTATATCTTTCGGATGCGGAGCGCGGAAACCATACTGCACGCCGTCGAATCTGGCGAGATTCGAACTTGCCTCGGCCGGGGCGATGATGTAATAGGTGCTGACCGCGTATTCCGTATGCGGAAGGCTTATCTCTTTTATCTGAGCACCCATCTTTTTAAGAAGCTCTATCGCTTCCTTAACGGCCTTCAGCACGTCCGGCTCTATCCCTTCTATGAAATATTCTTTCGGTATCCCTATCTTCAATCCCTTTACATCATTCACCAGGGACTTGCGATAATCGGGTGTTTCGATATCCGCGGATGTCGAATCCATCTCATCGTGTCCCGCTATTACCCCGAGAAGCGCCGCCGCGTCCGTGACATCTTTGGTGATCGGCCCTATCTGGTCGAGGCTCGAAGCGAAGGCGATGAGTCCGTACCGGGAGACGAGCCCGTATGTCGGCTTCATGCCGACCACTCCGCACATTGCCGCCGGCTGCCTTATGGAACCGCCCGTATCGGAACCGATAGCCATCACTATCTGGCCGCTCGCGACCGCCGCTGCCGAACCGCCGCTGGAACCGCCCGGGATCCTGTCCGGGTCCCACGGATTCTTCGTCGGGCCATAACAGGACGTCTCGCATGAAGAGCCGAAAGCGAATTCGTCCATGTTCGTCTTGCCTACGAGGATGAGGCCATTCTCGCGTATCTTTTTTATGACCGTGGCGTCGTAAGGCGGCCTGAAGCCCTTTAATATCCTGGATGAACAGGTAGTATCCTGACCTTTCACGCAAATATTATCCTTGACGGCTATCGGGATCCCCGAGAGGTCTCCTTTCAGGTCCGAACCGTCGGCCGCCTTGGCGGCTTTTAAAGCCTGCGGCTCATCTATGAATACGAATGAATTTATCCTGCCGTTTAATTCTTTTATTCTCTGGATGATCTTTTCGACAACATGGGAGGGCTTGAGGGTTTTGGACTTCAGCTTTTCTGCCAGCCGATTAGCCGGCAGATCGTAGAGATTCTCCATCTATAAATTACTTTCCTTCGATGACCTTGGGGATCCTGAAGAAATCCCCTTCCTTTTCAGGCGCGTTGGCGAGCGCCTCTTCGGCCTTGAGCGACTCCTTTAAAACATCTGCCCTATCCACGTTCCTTAAATTGGACAGGACATGGCTGGTCGGAGGCGTATCTTTAGTATCCAACTCATTCAATTTATTTATATATGATAAAATAGATGCTAATTGCGTCGAATAGGTGGTCTCTTCTCTTTCATCGAGTGCCAGCCTTGAAAGCAGCGCCACATGCTTAACCGTAGCTTTATCAATCACTTTCGTCACTTTAGCCGCCTTTTTGTATAACTTACCACACTTCCCCGCCAAAGTCAAATTCTCCGCAAGTCTTATATGGGAAATTTACGGGTCCTGCCACTACTAAGACTTTTGTGCTCCGCACTCCGCGCGGGGTTCACAATAGACCGGCAATAGACACTTGGTGTCTGTATGTCCGCCAGGATTAACGGAACGTCCGACTATATAAAACGTATACGCGTTTTTTCGGTAATCCTAAACGGCGGACACCCCCATCCCGCGCTTCGCTTGTGCGCGCAAAAGTCTTAGTCGTGTCACCCGTAAATTTCCCACCCCAGTTCCCCAAGTTCACCCCGTTAGAAAAGATTTTTCTAACGGGGTAAGATATTTTATGTCCGGGTCGAGGGTGGCTTCTTCGCTAAAAGGGGTCCCCTTTAAGGCCGATGTAGCAGAGCATACTTTAGGTGGCCATGAGGCCATGGGCCCTGAGCCGTAAAATTTTGCTAAGTACTTAATTACCTCCTAAAGCAAATTAGCGACTTCGTTAGCGTAAGGCCAAAATAACTCTATAACTACCTATTATAGTAGCCAAAATTCATGAGAGCAAAATTAGGCGAAGGGTCCTGGCCTCGTGGCCATATAATGTTCGGGCGATGCACTCGGTTTTAAGAGGGGGAACCTTATCGAGAAGCCGCTAAGCGAGGAGATACAAAAATAATATTACGCCACGGCGTTCGCGATCCTGGCGAAATCTGCGAGGCTCAAATGTTCGGGGCGCTGGGTAGGGTCTATTTCAGCCTCGCGGAGGATCTTAGCCAGTTCTTCTTTAGGCATGTCGAGAACATCGCGGCGGGAAAGCGAATTGATGACCGTCTTTCTTCTCTGGTTAAACGCGCCCCTGATTATCTTGAAGAATAACTCTTCATCATCCACGCTCACAGATGGCTTCTCGAGCACATCGAGCCGTATGAGGCTGGAATCCACGCCCGGTTCCGGGTAAAAAGAGGTGCGTTTTATCGTGTAGATATAGGCTGGCCTGGTATGATATTGAACAAAACAACTTATGGAGGCGTAATCTTTATTTCCGGGAGAGGCGAGCAGGCGGTCGGCCACTTCTTTCTGCACGGTGATGAGTATGTCCTTTATATATCTTTTATTCCGGATGAGATATTCTACTATAGGAGTCGTGATATAGTACGGCAGGTTCCCTATCACCCTGACATTTTTGGGCGAAGAGATGGACTTGAAACTGAAATCCAGGATATCCTGCTGAAAGATCTTTAAATTCGGGCGGACGACGCCTGTCAGTCCCTTCAGTATCAGAAAGGCCTTCGGGTCCTTCTCGACGGCGTATACATCTGCCGCGCTCTCCGCCAGGTCCATGGTCAGCTCGCCCATGCCCGGCCCTATCTCAAGGACCGTCTCACCTTTTTTGACCCCGGCTTCTTTTATTATCTTGTCCTTTATGTTCCCGTCGATAAGATAATTTTCGCCGAACCTTTTAAGGGGTTTGAAACCGTGCTTCAAAAACAGGGTTTTCAGTTCGCTCTCTTTCAGCATGTTATTCTTTGAATGTCAGGCGGCAGGCTAGCCCAATCGCTGCCGCCATGGAGGCGGGATCGGCCTTGCCCTTGCCGGCTATGTCGAACGCGGTCCCGTGGTCGGGTGATGTCCGGATGAACGGAAGCCCCAGCGTCATGTTCACGCCGGTCGTGAAATAGAGCATCTTGAAAGGGATGAGCCCCTGGTCGTGATACATCGCGACCACCGCGTCAAACCTCCCTTGAAGCACCTGATAAAAAGCGGTATCGGAAGGATAGGGACCGTAAACCTTCCCCCCTTTCCTTGAGACGAGACGCATGGCCGGTTTGATGATGGTCTTTTCCTCATCGCCGAACTTACCGCCTTCTCCGGCGTGGGGATTGAGCCCGCAAATTGCGATCCTAGGATCACGTATGCCGAAATATCTCTTTAAACTCTCGTGCGCCAGCGCGATCGATGCGGATAAAGATTTTACGGAAAGCGTTTTAGGCACATCTCCTAAAGGGATGTGCCTCGTCGCCAATACAACTTTCAACTTTTCGCCCACGAACATCATGGCATAATCCCTGGTGGATGTCTTGCCGGCCAGATATTCGGTATGCCCCTGGAAATCGGCGTATCCCGCGGAGCTTATCGAATATTTATTCACCGGCGCCGTGACCAAAGAGCCGGCCCCGCCCTTTTTCAGTATCTCCAGGGCCCTGTCGATATATTCCATAGAAGCGGCGCCGAATTCCGGCCGGGAGACCCCGTAGGTAAAATCTTTGGGTGATATGTTTGAGATGTCCAATAACGGAATGTCGATCCTAAGGCCCAGGACTTTTTTGGCCTCATCGACCACGAATCTGTCTCCGATGACGAGGAGGCGTTTCTTTAAGGAGGGTTTTATCTTTGAGATGGCTTTCAGCGTGACTTCAGGGCCGATACCCGCGGGATCACCTATCGTTACTAAGACGGCCCGTCTACTTGAAGGCGATGTAGGCATTTTTTCTCAGATTCTCAAGCCAGCCTTTGAGCTTCTCTTTTACTTTCTCTCTGAACAACGCGTTCTCTACTTCATGGCGGACTTCCGAAAGTTGCCTGAAGGCCCGGTCCTTTCTCTGGTCTACCTTGAATATGTGGTAACCCACGCTCGTCTGTATGACTGGGGATATCTCGCCTTCTTTAAGCTTGAATACGGTCTCTTCTATTTCCGGCATCAGGTCGCCTTTCTTCACGTAGCCCATCGAACCGCCGCCGGACCCGTTCGGCCCTTCGGAATATTCCTTGGCCAGGCCCGCGAAGTCGCAGCCGTCACGCAGCCGCTGGTGGATGTCCCTGGCGAGTTTCAGCGCTTCGGCCGGTTCGGCGCCGGGTTTCGGCCTTACCAATATATTGCTCAATTTTACTTCATGCGGCTGTATAAATTCGCTTTTATGTTTTTCATAATATTCGCTTATCTCGAGTGGAGAGACGACGATCGTCGAACCCACCTTCTGGTCTACCAGGCGCCTCACCATCAGCTGTTCCGCATAACGGGTCTTCAGGCTCTTCAATGTGATATTCTGTTCTCTCAGCAACGCCTCGAACTGCCTGTTTCCGCCAACGCGTTCTATCGTCTCCTGGACCTTGGCGTCTATCTCTTTCTCGCCTATTTCCATGTTCAACTTCTTGGCCTCGCTGAATATGAGCTTATCCTCTATCAATTGGTTCACTATCCTCTTTCTGGCATCTTCCAGCTTTTTGATCAATTCATCGCCATAATATATCGTCCGGTACTGTTCGTATACCGGCTGAAGCATCGAATCTATCTCTCTCTGCGTTATCACTTCGTTGTTCACGACGATAGCTATCTTATCTATGACATCGCCGAACGATAGACAGGACGCAGTCATGAAAAAGATGAATAGCGCGCAGTTTACGGCCTTCTTAACACTCTTCATTTCTCATCCACTCTTTTACCGCCTTCCAGGTCCTCCAGGGCGTTAAAAACATTCTCTTTGATCGATACCCTGTATTTATTCTTCAGCTTCTCCACGAGCTCATCGAATAACTCGCTTCGCCTGCGCTTCTTCAATTCATCCTCGATGGCCTGCTTGACCTTATCATAAGTCTCTACGCCGGGTTCTTTCTTATCCGTAAGTTTTATAATATGGTAACCGAACTGGGTCTGCACTATACCGCTCACTTCGCCGGGTTTTAACTTGAGGGCGGCCTTTTCGAACTCCGGAACGACCTGGCCCATCCGGAAATACCCGACATCTCCTCCGCGGCTGGCAGTGGCGTCCATCGAGCGCGTCCTGGCAAGTTCTTCAAAACTGGCGCCTTTCGCCAGTTCATTCTGGATCTCTTTCGCTTCGCCTTCCGTAGCGACGAGAATGTGCGAGGCCCGCCAGAGTTCCGGTGATTTGAAATTCTCCTTGTTGGCCTCGTAGAACTTCCGTGCCTCCTCATCGGAAACGGTTATCTTGTCCTCGACCTCCGTCTTTATGAGTTTGGCTATAAGGATCTTCTTCTTTGCCTCATACATGATCTCCTTGAATTCCTTATCCCTGTCAAGGCCCTTTCTGATGGCCTCTTCGTAAAAAAGTATCTCCACGATCGTCTCGTCCAGGAATTTTTTCTTATTTTTGTTGATTATATCCTGATAATAGGGAGGTAATTTACTTATCCTCTTCTTCAGGTCGTTTACCGTGATAAATTTGCTGCTCACCTCCGCCAGGACCTTATCATCGGGCGAAGGTTTTTTCACGCAACCGGTCCACAGCGATACGCCGATCACGCTTATCAGTAATAATATCGATATTTTGTATTTCATGTAATTCATAATACCACGAAAATCCGTTGTTATCAACCGATAAAGTTGTCCTACTTCGCCAATCAACACGTAAAATTCGGGTATGGCTTTGTAGGGACATTCCTGCGAAGCCCTACCATCTATTGCTACTTGAAGGGCGAAGCAGAATGCCCTACTTCGTATTTTTCTTGAAGCTCTCGACAGCGCCCTTGAGCAGCCGGCAGTAGAGATCGAAACCTACGGCATAAATATAGCCGTGCTGTTCGGTGCCGAGGATGTTCCCGGCTCCGCGTATCTGGAGGTCCTCCATCGCGAGCTTAAATCCGGAACCGAGTTCCTGAAACTTCCTTATGGCGGAGAGCCTCTTCTGGGATTCGGCGCTCAGGACAAATTTTTTAGGTATCAGTAGATAGGCGTACGCGGCGCGGTTGAAGCGGCCCACCCTGCCCCTTAACTGATAAAGGTCGGCCAGTCCGAACGTGTCGGCCCTGTTGATTATGATGGTATTGGCATTGGGAATGTCTATGCCGGATTCGATGATGGTCGTCGATACCAGGCAGTCGATATCGCCTTTCATGAAACTCAAGGTGGTCTTCTCCAGGGCCTTCTCGGGCATCCTGCCGTGCCCCACCGCCACACTCACTTCCGGAACAAGCCGGGATATATTTTCGGCTATTCTTTCTATTCCCTCTATCCTGTTATGGACGAAAAAGACCTGCCCCCTTCTCTTCTTCTCTTTCAATATGGCGTCTCTTATCAGGGATTCGTCATAATTGGCCACTTGCGTCTCGATGGGCTGCCTTTCGGAAGGAGGCGTGTTTATTATCGATATATCCCTTCCGCCCATGAGGGCCAGATAGAGCGTCCTCGGTATGGGCGTGGCCGTAAGAGTCAGGACATCCACGGTCGCGCGGAGGCGCTTCAGGTGTTCTTTGTGCCGCACGCCGAAACGCTGTTCTTCGTCTATTACCACCAGGCCAAGGTCCCTGAACTTTATATCTCCCGACAACAAACGGTGCGTTCCTATGACGACATCCACCTGACCGCCTGCGATGCGTTCCACGGTCCTCGACTGTTCCTCCCTGGAACGGAATCTCGAAAGCATCTCCACATTCACCGGATATTTCTTCATCCTGGCCGTAAATGTATTGTAATGCTGCTCCGCCAGTATCGTCGTGGGCACCAGCATCGCGACCTGCTTATTATCCATGACCGCCTTGAAGATCGCGCGAAGCGCCACCTCGGTCTTTCCGTATCCCACATCACCGCAGAGGAGCCTGTCCATCGGCTTGGCCGACTCCATGTCGCTCTTTACCTCAAGCGTTGAACGAGCCTGGTCCGGCGTCTCCTTATAAGGAAATTCCTTTTCGAAATCCGTCTGCCACTCTTTGTCGTAGGAAAACTTAAAACCTTCCGCGGCGCTACGCCTGGCCTCGAGTTCCAGAAGTTCGACCGCCACCTTGTACACGCCGGACCTGGCCGCGTCCTTGGCCCTCTTCCATAGTTTGGACCCCAGCTTATAAAGTCTCGGCGGCCTCTTTTCGAAACCGAGATATTTCTGTATCTTGTCTAGGTCGGAAAACGGGACATATAGTCTGTCGCCGCCCGAGTATTCCACGACGAGGTGGTCGGCGTAATTTTTATCTACCTTTATCTTCTCTATGCCCAGATATAACCCGATCCCATGGTCTATGTGGACCACGTGGTCGCCGGGTTCGATGTCCACGAAATTATCTATGGGCGACTCTTCGCCGCTTAAGGCCGTCTTACGCCGTATCCTGGTCCTGGCAATGCCCCTTATGGGAAGTATTATGGCTACGTTATGTTCTTCGGCAACTTCATAGGTTATCGGATCGACGCTTCGTATCTTTTCGACCTTATCATGTTCAAGCTCGATCCTCAGGGGATACTCAAATGTGAGCGGGTATATCGTTATCGTATCTCCCAGACGGGAAAAATCGCCTTCTTCGGCGACGCGCTTACAATGGCGATATCCGTAATCGACGAGGTCCGCCGACAGCTTCTCCACGTCTATCTCTTCATTAAGGTATATTTTGATTGAGTCGAACATATCGTACGCGGGATGTTGAAAATTAACTACATCTTCTTCGGAAGGGAGACACCGAGTAATCGCAAGCCGTTTGCCAGGACTATGCGCACGCAATCTACCAGCACCAGGCGCGCCCTTGTAAGCTCCGGGTCATCGTTGACTACTCTATGTTTATTGTAAAAAGAATGAAAGACCGCTGCCAGGTCCTGCAGGTACTGAAGGACCATGTACGGCTCCAATGATTTTCCGCTCAAACTCACTACCATCGGAAACTGCCTCAATAACCTCAAAAGCGATATCTCTTCGGCCTCTTTCAGGAGGCCGGAATCAAATTTTGTCGAAAGGCTCTTCTTTCTAGAATATTCCAGTATCGACCAGATACGCGCGTGAGCGTATTGGATGTAGTATACGGGGTTCTCCGATGATTGTTTTTTCACCACTTCCACGTCAAAGTCAAGATGGCTCGATACCCTCCTCATGAGAAAGCAGAACCGCGTGACATCCTTTCCGACTTCATCCATGATCTCCCTGAGTGTTATAAACTCGCCCTGCCTGGTGGACATCGAAACGGGCTGTCCGCCTCTCAGTAACGTGGCCAGCTGGACTATTATCACCGATAAGGAATCCTGCGAATAGCCGAGCGCTTTTATCGCCGATCTCATCCGCGGGATATATCCGTGATGGTCGGGCCCCCATATATCGATCAGTTTCTTGAACCCTCTTTTGTATTTATCGAGATGGTACGCTATGTCAGGCGCCAGATATGTCGGTTTTCCGTCTGATTTGTATACCACCCTGTCCTTGTCATCGCCGAAGGCCGTTGATTTGAACCATACGGCGCCTTCGTTTTCGTATATATACCCCTTCTCTTTTAAAAAACGGATGGCCTTTTCGACCTTGCCGGACTTCGCGAGGGCCTTCTGGCTATACCACACATCGAACTTCACTCCGAAATCTTTAAGGTCCTTTCTTATGTCATCCATCATCCATTTCAACCCGAAATCCCTGAAGACCTTAAGATCGGCCGTGTCTAAATATTTCTTCTTATGCTTTGCCTTGAAGGCCCTGGCTATATCAAGAACATAAGCGCCCTTGTAACTTTCCTCGGGGAAATCTTCCTTGATGCCGCAAAGTGCGCGATACCGCATCCTGATGGAGTTGCCGAGGATATCCATCTGCGTGCCTTCATCGTTTATATAATACTCTTTGGCGACGGAGTAACCGAGAAATTTCAGAATGCTCGCCAGGGAATCCCCTATTGCCGCCTGCCTGCCATGCGCTATGGTAAGGGGCCCGGTGGGGTTGGCGCTTACGAATTCTATCTGGAGCTTCGTGCCCCTGCCTACGGCCGCGCGGCCGAATTCGGTCTTCTTGCGCTTTATCTCCAGAAGCGATCTGGCGAGATAATCCTTGGAGAAGAAAAAGTTTATGAAACCCGGTGGCTTGACTTCCAATCTATCTATCACGCGGGCAAGGGGAGTGGCCGAAAGGCCTTCTGTCATCTTCTGCCGCAACAGATCCGCGAAGGCCATGGCGTTGGTACCGGAGAACTTGCATATCCGCATCGCTATGTTCGTCGCGAGGTCTCCGTGTATCTTGTCTTTCGGGATTTCCAGTTCGGGTTTGAATTCGTGAGGCGGCAGCTGAACCGTTTTCAGGTCCGAAAATACAGACCGGCTGGACTTTTCGAGAAAAGAGATAATATTGTTTTCGATTCCGCCATAATACATTTTTGCATTCTAGGTATTGGTTAAATATCTTAATAGAGCGTTGACCACTTTCGGGTCAAACTGCGAACCGGAACACCTCTTCAGTTCCGCTATCGCCTGGTCTTTCGTCATGCGGCGCCTGTAAGGCCTGTCCGTCACCATCGCCTCATAGGCGTCGGCCACCGCCAGCACCCTGGCCTCTACCGGCAGGTCCTCTTTAGTCTTTTTCGTGATCGGATAACCGCCGCCGGAATATTTGACATGATGATACAGGATCGCCGGTACAAGATCATCGAGAAATCCGGCGCGTTTGATGATATCCGCGCCTATCTTTGGATGCTGTTTCATCTGCCGCCATTCTTCTTTGCTAAGGGTCGTCGGCTTGCGCAGGACACTCATGTCTATGCCTATCTTTCCTATGTCATGAAGAAGGCTCGCGTACCTTATGACCGACCTCTGCTTTGCGGACAGGCTCAGATAGTCCGCGATCGCCAGTGCCGAACGCATGACGCGCTCGGAATGGTCCTCGGTATATGTATCCTTGGCGTCTATCACGCATGCCAGGAGCCTCATCGTGTTCAGATAATTGATCCTCACTTCTTCAAAGAGCCTGGCATTCTCTATGGCCACCGCGGCCTGGCTTGCGAAGAGCGTCAATTCTTTTTCGTCGGATATGCTATATGCCGCGCGGCGCTTGCTCATGACGCTGAGCACGCCTATCAGCTCTCCCTTTTCTATCAAAGGCACTATTAGGAGCGAGTGAAGGCGGCCCTTCCTGGCTACATGGAAAAATATATTTTTAGAATGTTTCTGCAGGTCCTCGACCCTTACAGGCATCTTCGTCCTTATGACCTGGTCGACGACGGTATGGTCTACCGGCAGGGGATTCTTCAGCTCAGCCAGACGCGCGGTTATGCCATAGGAGGTCCTGAGCCTCAGGTCCCCCTTGTTTATGAGATGGATCATGCATACCTCAGCCTTCATGATGCTGGCAACCTTGCTCACTATAAGGCTGAGCATCTTATCCAGATTCACGGCTGAGGTTATGGACTTGGATACCTCGTATAGAGCGGTGAGTTCGTCTAAACGGCTCCTTAAGGTTCTCTCTACCCTGTGAAGGTCATGAGCGCCTTTTTTTCTTTTTCCTTTTGGCATGACGAATCTTCTTCCCTACTCTCTCTTTAAAATGTTGCTGAGGGGCATCGGCCCATAGCCGCTCCAAATCATAAAAACGGCGTGTCGGGTCATAAAAGACATGACCGACGACATCGCCGTAGTCCAAAAGAACCCACAATGCTTCTTTTTCGCCTTCTATATGATAAAGCTTTCCGCCGGATTCTTTGAGCTTTTTCTGTATGTTGTCCGATATAGCCCTGACCTGCGTTGTTGACGTGCCGCTCGCTATCAAAAAAAAGTCGCAGATACCCGGCATCTTCCGCATATCTATAATGACTATATCAAGCGCCTTTTTGCTGGAGGCAGCCCGGGCTATAGCCCCTGCTTTTCTCTTCGCTTCTATAGCACCTCTCCGTTTTTAATGAAGCTGTTTTACTCTTCTCGCTGCTATTTCATTATCTTATACATGCCTGTACCGCAGGTCACGCACTTACCCTTCATCGCTTGTCTCTTGTTCTTCATCGTGACTTTCTCTGTGTCCTTCATCTCCTTCTTCGTCTTACATTTTACGCAATATCCCGTCTCTGCCATTTAAATCACCTCCTCTTTCATGGAACCCCACGGGCTTACGCCCGTGATTCCTTTCTTTACCCCCACCAGATTTGCTTCGCAAATCTAACAGTGGGGGTATCTGCCAACCCCCACCAGATTTGCTTCGCAAATCTAACAGTGGGGGTATCCGCCTACCCGCTTCAGTGTGACATCCGCCGAAGCACCTAGCCTATTACACGTTGATTGCGAAGGCGGATAAAATTTTATAAAATTATACACTACGAAACGCATACGGTCAAGGGAATAAGGATCTCTTTTACCCCGTTAGAAAAGATTTTTCTAACGGGGTTTACTTATATAGATTGCGGTTGATGATATAATTCCTAACTTTTTCGGGAACGAGATACCTTATCGACCTTGCCTCTTTGAGCCTCTTTCTGATATCTTCCGAAGAGACCTCAATGGGCGTTATCACAACCGTCTCGACTTCCTTCGGAACTTCCCTGACCGGGTAGCCGGGCCTATTGGCCACTATGAACTTGGATATCTTGAAAATGTCATTCACGTCTTTCCATGAAAAAAGGTCCTTGAGCGAATCGGACCCCGTTATGAAGAATAGTTGAGCTGCCTCTCCGTATTTCTTCCTGAACTCCTTTAAAGTATCTATCGAATACGATTTCTTCTTTGAGTCTATCTCATACCTGGATACCTCAAAGGCAGGGTTCTTTTCTATGGCCAACTTTACCATCTTAAGGCGGTCCTTTGGCTTTACGCTGGGCGCTATCTCTTTGTGTGGAGGAATGAATGTCGGCACGAATATCACCTTGTCGAGCTTAAGCTTGAAACAGGCCTCTTCCGCAAGGATCAGGTGCCCTATGTGTATCGGATTGAACGTGCCTCCCAATATTCCTATTCGCATCGTAAACTCATTTCCTGATCTGTCCGTTCCCATAAACCAGATATTTATACGACGTGAGCTCCTCTAACCCCATCGGGCCGCGCGCGTGTATCTTATCGGTCGATATTCCTATCTCGGCCCCTTTACCAAACTCACCTCCGTCCGTAAAACGCGTGGACGCATTGACATATACGCAAGCCGAGTCTACCTCTTTAAGGAATTTCGATGCAGCAGCCTCATTATCCGTGACGATCGTGTCCGAATGATACGAGCCGTAACGCATTATATGTTCGATAGCCTCGTCGATATCTTCGACGACCTTGACGGACAGTATGAGATCAAGATATTCGGCGTACCAGTCATCCTCCCTGGCCGCTAGGATTCCTTTGACTATCTTTCTGGTCTTCGGACAGCCTCTTATCTCTACGCCGGCGTGTTTAAACCGCTCTATCATCACCGGCAGGAAGTCCCTTGACGCATCCTTGTGCACCAGCATCGTCTCCATGGCGTTACAGACACCGGGCCGCTGGACCTTCGCGTTGAAGGCGATATCCTCGGCCATCTTTAGATCCGCGTCCTTGTCGATGTAGGTATGACATACCCCTTTATAATGCTTGATAACTGGTATGCGGGAATTTGCTGAAACTTCGCGTATGAGCGACTCTCCTCCGCGCGGCATGACCAGGTCTATTAAGCCCTCCTGTTTTAACAGCTCGTTCACCAGCTTTCTATCGGTATCCTTGATCATCGTCATGGCATCCTCGGGAAGACCGCGCCTGAGGGCCGCCCTGTTCAGGGCATCGAATATGGCGATATTGGACCTTATGGCTTCGCTGCCGCCTCTTAAGATGACAGAGTTCCCGGATTTCAGGCACAGCCCTATGCAGTCGCTGGTCACGTTGGGCCTCGATTCATAAATGATGAGTATCACGCCTATGGGAACTTTCACCTTTTTGATAATAAGCCCGTTGGGCCTTTTTACGGTCTCGGTTACCTCTCCCACGGGGTCTTTGAGAGCCGCTATCTTCAACAACGAATCGGCCATCGATCTTATCCGGGATGGATTGAGCGTCAACCTGTCTATCAGGGCGCCGGGTAAAGACCTTTTTCTGGCGGAGGCCACATCCTTTTCGTTCTCCTTGAGTATCGTCGGCAGCCCTCTTATCAGTCCCTTGGACATGGCTATCAGGATACGGCTCTTCGTCTCTGAGTCAAGAAGGGCAAGCTTCCTGGATCCCGCCTTAGCCCTCCGGCATAATTTTTTAATATCTTCTCTCTTCATGCCTACCTGCTTTAGTGTGACATCCGCCGAAGCACCTAGCCTATTACGTGTTGATTGCGAAGGCGGATAAAATCACCAGGTCGTCCTTATGTATCACCTCATCGCGGCCCTTGCGGGCTACCAATGCCTTGAACTCTCCTGTCTTCAGACCCTTTATCTTGGCTATCTCCGACGATGAATAATTAACGACTCCCCTTGCGATCTCCCTGGAATCTTTATCGACCACCTTCACGACATCGCCGGATGCGAAATTCCCGTTTGAGCCCAGAACGCCTGATGCGAGAAGGCTCTTATTACCGCTCAATAGCGCCTCTTTCGCGCCCTCATCCACATGAAGAGCCCCTTTGGGCCTGGAGGAAAATGCTATCCACCTCTTCCTGGCCAATATCTTCACGCTAGCGCTCTTGAACGTCGTCCCGATATCTTCGCCTTCGATTATCTTTATTATATTGCCTTTCTTCCTGCCGTTCGCTATGACGCACTCTATGCCTGCCTGCGTGACTCTTTCGGCGGACTCCAGCTTGGTGGCCATCCCTCCGGTCCCCATGTCGCAACTGACCGCGCGGGCAAGTTTATACACCTTGGGCGTAAAGACACTAACGACATTTACTATCTTTCCGTCTTCGCCGATCAGGCCGTCCACATCCGTCAATATTATGAGTTTATCCGCGCCGCAGAGATCCGCCACCAGGGCCGCGAGCCGGTCATTGTCCCCGCATCTTATCTCTTCGGTCGAGACCGTATCGTTCTCATTTATTATCGGTACCGCCTTATTCTTCAAAAGGCTCTCGATGGTATACTTGATATTTAGGTACCTTCTCCTGTCATTGAAATCTTCTTGCGTGAGTAGTATCTGGCCGGCGGCATACCCTTTCGCCCTGAAAGATTCGCTGTAGACGTGCATGAGCCGATTCTGTCCTACGGATGCCGACGCCTGAAGCTCCTCCAGCTTCACGGGCCTTTTCTTGAAACCAAGCATGGACATGCCGGCGCCGATCGCGCCCGAGGTCACGAGCATCACATCCATACCCCTATCTTTAAGTGTTGAGACCTGTTCGGCGATCTCCTTGATCCGCTCTCTGTCCAGCGTCTTGTCGGCGGATGTCAGGACCTTTGTTCCGATCTTTATTACCAGCCTTCTGATCTTTTTCGCGCTCATTGGCTCTTGCCTTTTAATTTTTTATGAATGGCGGAGAGGAGCTCCTTTATGCCTTCGCCGTTCAAAGCGGATACCGTGAATATCTTCTTCCTGGGGAAATTCTTCTTGAATATTTTGATATTCTCCCTGGCTGTGGGCAGATCGCTTTTATTCAATACTATGAACTGGGTCTTCTTGGCAAGCGCTTTGCTGTAAAGTTCGAGTTCCTTGTTCAATTTCACATAGTCCTCGCCTGGAGAACGGCCATCGCAAGCGGAGGCGTCTATCAGATGAACAAGGACCTTCGTCCTTTCTATGTGTCTTAAAAATTTATCTCCGAGGCCCTTGCCCCTGTGCGCGCCCTCTATCAAACCCGGTATCTCAGCGATGACAAATGACGCGCTATCATAGAGTCTCACCACTCCAAGCACCGGTTCTTTTGTGGTAAATGGATAATTGGCTATTTTTGGTTTGGCGCTTGATATCTTCGATACGAGAGTGGATTTTCCGGCGTTTGGATAACCGATTATTCCCGCATCGGCTATCAGTTTGAGTTCAAGGAACAATATCTTTTCTTCGCCCTTTACTCCGAGATCGGCCGGATAATTCTTTGAATTTCCCTTGCCTCCGGCCCCGCCCCTTGCTATGATCACGGAATCACCGGGCCTTAAAAGTTCCCGTAAAAGAAGGTCATTATCGGCGTCTTTTATCAATGTACCTGGCGGGACTTTGATATGAAGATCCTCTCCGCTTTTGCCTTTTTTATGATTGGAGCTGCCGTGGCCGCCTCGCTGGGCCTTGAAATGCTGCCTGTATTGAAAATCGAGTAGCGTCTGGACGTTTTCATCCGCCGCGAATACTATATCCCCGCCTTTACCGCCATAACCTCCATCGGGCCTGCCCCACCTGTTGAACCTGTCGCGGTAGAAGCTGTCGCATCCGTCGCCGCCGTCGCCGGCCTTGACGAATATTCTGACCTCATCTATAAACATTATTTAGCGCTCTGAATAACGCTCACTATTTTTCGGGGATCGAACTTTACCTTGCCGTCAACCAGCGCAAACAGAGTATGATCTTTACCCGTACCCACATTGAGGCCCGCTTTAAATTGCAAGCCTCTCTGCTTGAGGATTATATTTCCGGCCCTCACCGTCTCGCCGCCGTATGTCTTGACGCCGAGCCACTTGGGCTTGCTTATCCTGCCGTTTACCATATGAGCCATTGCTAATCACCCCTTCGCTATCTCTATCTCTTTTACTTTCAGCTTGATAAGATTCTGCCGATGGCCGATTTTCTTCTTGCTGCTCTTTCGCTTCCTGTACTTGAAGGCCACTACCTTATCCTGCCTCAAATGGCTCAATACCTCACATGTCACGGTTGCGCCTTTGATATATGGCGTCCCGACATGAACGGAGTTGCCTTCTTTGACAAGCAGCACCTTATTAAGCTTTATCGACTGGCCATCTTTCGCTTTTATTAACTCTGCCAGTATTACAGTATCCTTGGCCACTTTATACTGTTTTCCGCCTGTCTCAACTATCGCGAACATCTATTACCTCCATAAAGTTAGGACGAATACTATATCACAGAGCTCTTTTTCCGTCAAGACCTTCCTTGCTCGATCTTTATATCCTCCATGTGAAGGCTGGGTTCCTCTATTATGCGTATATTCTTCCTGAAGTTCCTCTCAAGCGGCTTTATCATGCTCCTGATCTTATCCGGCGCACAGATGTAGGAAGCGACTTCCGGGTGCAGGAAGACGAATAACTCTCTTACTCTCGAGGACTCCGCAAGGACGGCGCCCAGCTTTCTCATGAGTTCTATCGATATCGTCTCCGCGGACTTGACCGCCCCCCTGCCGCTGCAATAGGGGCACTTCTGATAATGCTTACCTGCCACGCTCGGCCTTACCCGCTGGCGGGTCATCTCGACAAGCCCTATACTCGATATGTTCAATATCTTTGTCTTTGCCTTGTCTTCTTCAAGGGCCCTCTCCAGGGCCCTGAAGACCGTCTTGCGGTGGCCGTGTATCTCCATGTCTATGAAGTCTATTATTATTATACCGCCTATGTCGCGAAGCCTGAGCTGCCTGGCTATCTCCGAGGCCGCTTCCAGGTTGGTCCTGAAGGCCGTATCCTCCAGATTCCTTCCCCTCACGGACTTGCCCGAATTGACATCGATGGCAACCAGGCTCTCGGTCTCGTCAAAGACCAGGTAACCGCCGCTCTTCAACTGGACATTTCTGTTATATACCTTCTCTATCTGGCGTTCGATATCGTACTTTTCGAATAGAGGCATCTTCTCGTGGTATAATTTTAGAGACCCCTTCATCTGGGGGGCGCATATATTCAAAAACCTTAAAACCCTTTTGAATTCCACCTTCGAATCGATCTCCAGCCTCGAAGTGCCGCTTCTGAAAATATCGCGCGCCGTCCTCAGAATCAGGTCATACTCTTCGTGGACAAGCTGGGGCGCCCTGGCCTTCTTGCCCTTGTATTTGATATTCCCCCATAACCCCATGAGATAGCGCACTTCCCGGAAAAATTCTTTTTGAGTGGCCCCCTGCGCGGCGGTCCTCACGATGAAGCCTATCTCTTTCGGCAGTTTCAGGTCATCGATTATCTTTCGTATCCTCGCCCTCTCGCGCTTATCCTCTATTCTTTTTGAGATGCCTATGTTCGGATCGAACGGCATCATCACAAGAAACCGGCCGGGTATGCTTATATGCGTGGTCAATCTCGCGCCCTTCGACCGTATGGGCTCCTTCACGATCTGCACCAGCACCTCGTCGCCTTTTTTCAGCACCTCGGTTATCGACGGAAGCGCCTTCTCCTTCTCGATCTGCGCCTTGTACTCCTCATCGGGTTCCTCAAGTAATTTTTCATAACTCGAGGCGCTCGTCACGACATCGGACACGTACAGAAAACCGTTCTTCTCGAGGCCGAGATCCACGAACGCCGCGTCTATGCCCTGAAGGACAGACTCCACTTTCCCCTTGTAGATATTGCCCACGAGATTTACGGAGTCCGGCCGTTCTATGTAAAACTCCTCCAGCTTTTTATTCTCCAGGATCGCGACGCGCTTTTCCTGCGGAGTGACATTAATGAATATCTCTCTGGCCATATTATACTGTCTCCTCAGCCCCGATGATCCTTATCCCATCGGGTAATTTTTCATTCATGTGTCTTATAAACAGATCAGGCCCGACCTTTTCATTCATGTAAAAGGTCGCAACCTCACCATTGCTTTCAACGCCGAGTTTCAATGCCTTCATTATGCTGATCTTGTAGTGCGGATTGAACCCCTGTGTCAGGACCACGGGAAGTCCGGAACGCCGTGATGCCCTCTGAAAAAGCCGGACCAGGTCCAGATGCGATATGAAGATCATCTCTCCTGATTTAGAGAATACAACTTTCAATTTTTGAACGCTCACTTCCGGCTCGGCAGGGTCGGATTTCAGAACATCATCTTCTTCATTCTCTTTTTCGGAGTCTTATCCGGTTCCTGCGTAGCGACGAACGTGGGTTGATACGACTTTTCCGGCTTGGGGGAAGTCTTGATCTCTTTCCCCGTCTTCATGAGGTTGACGGTTATGAAGAATACCAGTTCTGTCTTCCGTTTTGTTATCTCTTTCTTTGTAAATAAGAGCCCCAGGTAAGGGACATCTCCCAGGATATCCCCGAAGAACGGCATCTTCTTTTTCGTGTTCACATTGTTCTCTTTTATGAGGCCGCCTATGAATATCGTATCGCCGTCCTTTATCATCACCTGGGTCTTTGCCTGCCTTGCGGAGAATACGGGCGCTACGATCCCGGAGGCCGCATCCAGTGTGTCATATCTTATGAGATCGCTTATTTCCGGGAAGAGATCCACGACTATCTCTCCGGAATCGTTTATGTGCGGGGTAACCTTGAGTATTATGCCCAGGTCCTTGGCGTCATACCCGGTTATCTCCATCTTACCGGTCGTGGAATTCCGTTCATACGTCGGCAGGTTTATCGTCTGCCCCACGTTGATTAAGGCTTCGGTATTATTCAGGGTCGCTATCCTCGGATTGGAAACGAGATCAGTGTCAGACCTTGATTTTATCATTTCCAAAACGGCCTGAAATTGTGAAAAATCCAAAGTGCCGAATGAAAAATCGCTTGCCGCTGCATATGGAAAGCTGAAAACACCTGTAGCCGAGGAAGGGAATAGCGCCGATTCGGTCGACACTGTGGCGCCTCCAACGGTCTCGGTCGTGCTCGTCGGAGCCGCTACCTGGACCTGCGGGAAATACGCCTGCATTTCGCCTGACTTAGTATTGAAAGGTGTCTTGAACGCTTCAAACGGCAGTGTGGTCGGCCGCTTCGCTCCGGTAGCCGTGAATTTGATATTCCAGTCTATGCCGAGTTTTTCATCTTCGCCCAGCACTGTCTCAATTACCCTGGCCTCGATGAGGACCTGATCGGTCTTTTTATCAAGTTTGCCAATGATCTCGCCTATCTTATATAAGTTGGTTGGAATATCGGTGACAAGCAGGATGTTGGTCCTGTCATCATACATCACCTTGCCTCTCTCGCTGACGATATTTTGTATCGAAGAGACTATATCCTTCGCCTTTCCGTAGTTCAGCGTAAAGGCCTGGGTAATGAGCTCCTCCTGCTTTATCTTGTCGAGCGTCACGACCCTTATTATGTCGCCCTCCTTTTCATATGCCAGGCCATAGTTTTTGGCTATGAGGTCCATGGCCACCTTCCAGGGCTTGTTTGTAAGCTTCAGATCGACGACGCCCTTGACGTCAGGCGCCGGAACTATATCTATCCCGGAGACCTCGGCTATATAGGCGAGCACTGTCCTTATATCCGCTCCCTTGAAATTGACCGTGATATAACCCGGCTCTAATTTGGAAACCTCTTCCGGTTCGTTCGTTTCGGAGGCGATTTCCGCGTCCGAGGCAGGAGACTGAGATCCTGCTCCTTCAACGGCTGCCGCCGGCTCAGTAACCGCTCCTTCGGCCTCTTCCGCCATCGGCGTTGCGGGACCTTCATCTGCCGAAGACGTAACCATGGAGGTAAAAACAAAAAGCGCCACGGACAACAAACCGAAACTAATAAGTTTATTCTTTCCCACTCTTCAGACCCTCCTCTTTTTTAGGTAAACTGATTATATATTCCTTTTCAGATATCGTCAATAGAACTTCTGCATTGGATATCTGTTTGATTTTTACATTGCCTATCTTTTCATTCTCCTTGAGCATCTCGCCGTTCATGATGGCAAATCTCTTGCCTCCGGACCCGGTAGTGGCTATGCCTTCCAGTTTTAATTCATCCACGGAAACGACGTCTTTCAGCGAGATCTGCGACGACCGGTCGGTGCTTATCAAGGGAATGAACGGATCGCGCCTTCCCCTTGCTTCATATTTGAAGGGCGCCTTACCGGCATGTATATTTACGCTGACAAAAGTGAAAATGCTTATCATCAAACAGATATATTTTGTCCTCATCTCGTCTTACCGGCCTCTTTAAGTAATATATACGTAGCGACTACAAGCTCCACATCATGTTTTTTTGGCGTAGCGGCGTCGGCATTTATATTTATATCTATAACCTTCATGAAACGGTCCGCATTTTCGAGCCGGCCTAAAAAACACCCCAGCTCATGATATCCCGCCTTGGCGCTTACCTGGATCGGGAATTCCTGATATATCCGGCCCCTTGGCTTTTTCTGATCACCGAAAAGTGTCACGGGCGTTATGCCGATTATCTTCACGTTGGAATCCCTTGCCATGATCGAAAGGCTTTCAAGCAAAGTCGGGATCTCATTTTCCGCGGGCAGCCTCTTCTCGTAAATATCTATCTTTTCATTATAGACCTTCACGGCCTTTTTAAGATTATCTATATTGGATACGGCAGCCTGGGCCTCTTTCAACTCGAAAACCCGCTTGCCCGTCTGACCCAGGATATCCGTCAAGGCCATTATTTGCGGCAAGAGCAATATATAAAAATACAGTATGACGACTATGACAAAGGCCGCGATGAAAAATATCATGGCCTGTTTTTTGTTCTTATTTAACCTCTCAAGAATATCTATCATCTATTCTCCTTGAAGAAACACAATATCCTGAAATTCATGACTTCCTGTTTGTCAAACCTGTCTCTCTTTATTGATCCGAGTTCTATCTTACCAAAATCTGAATAAAAATCGCTGTTATCTTTGAGGCTTTTGATGAACCTGCCTATTAATGATGTACCTTCCTCGCCCATGGTCAGCGCGTACCCCGACAATAATAGACGCCTTACAACGGCGCTTTCGGTCTTTATCTTACCTTCCTTTGCCTTACCGGTAATCGCCACACTGCCGGAAGCAATGGGCCTTTCAACGGCCTCTTCATCATAGCTAAGCGCGCTCAACCACACCCCGGGCGTCAGGCAATCATCCAGGTCGCTTAATTTCCTGGCCCAATCCAGACGGTTCTCCATGAGGTCATCGATGCTCTTCACCTTCTTGCTCATCGAATCGGTCATGGCTTTCAATCTATCGGCTTCTTGCTTCTCAGGCAGGATCTTCTTGTATTTGGCGTTCAACGAAGTAAGGTTGATCCTGCAATAAATACCGATAAAAAATAAGGCTGTCTGTAAAACTAAAAGTATTACAAGAAACCCCGCCATGATCTTCAGAACAGGTATTTGCCCTAAATCCAATTTGGGCAGCTGGGCCTGTCTTGTCTTCTTCTTGCGTTGTTCCGGTAACAGATTGATCTCTATCATCTATTTAAATTTACCTCAGCATCAAACCGGCCGCCACGGCCATGGAACTTCTCAATTCTTCCAGTTTTTTTACATCCATCGAAGAAACATCTAAAAACTTAAGCGGATCCCAGATCTCCGGTTTAAGCCCGAAAGCATCTTCGAATGCATCGCCTAAACCGACAAGCCGCGAACTTCCTCCGGACAGATAGATCGATCCGACGTTCCTGCCGAACTGGTTTTCATAATAACTGAACGATAACCTGATCTCGTCTATCAGGTTACCGAGTATATTTTTTAAGGAATCCTTCACGCCTTTAGCCTTCTGGCCGGGGCTGATCTTTAAAGCTTCACAGCCTGACTCATCCATCCCTAGTTCCCTGGCCATGGCTGCGTTAAACTCGTTGCCGCCTATGGCTATATCCCTTACGAAACAGAGTAGACCCCCTTTTACAAGACTTAAGTTAGTATAACTGGCTCCGACATTGATAATGGCGCACGTATTGTCGCTCTCTAAAGAAGGAAAATTCTTCAAAAACGCGTTTGTCACGGCGAACGAATCTACATCCATCACGCCTACGCTGAAACCCGCGTCTTCCACGGCCTTGACCCTTTGCTCAACAAGATCTTTCTTGGCCAGCGCCAGGACAACATCTGTCTTATTTTCGCGTTCGTTCCGGCTTAAAATATGAAAATCGATCATGCAGTCTTTTATATCGAAAGGGATGAATTTCTCAGCTTCGAACCTGACGGCGCCCTTAAGTTCCTTTTCGCTCATTCTGGGCATCGAGATGAACCTTACTATTACCGATGCGCCGGAGACGGACAGAACCGCCTCGCTTGAATTCACTTTTATTTCCTGCGTTAAACTCTTAATAGAATTTGTAAGCGATTGTCTGGAAAGATCCCTTATTTTTTTCGTTCCCAGCGCCGTTATCTTTTGCGCGCCGGAGGCGCCTGAAACCTCCATCAACTTGATAGACGAACTTCCTATGTCTAGGCCTACACGATTTATTAATTTAAGTTGCGGCTTCGATATCATAATAGCGCCCTATTTTTTAATTTGGACTTTGGAGAAATCTTCCTCACCCTTTATCGCAGCCTCTATGGACCTGTAATCAAAACCACTCATGACCAGCTTCTTTGTGGTTTCACTCATAAACAGCTCGTTTTTTGCTTCCGTGTCCTCGGGATTCAACTTTAAAACACCCTTGGCTTTTAAAATCTGCTCATCCAGACTTTTAATGAAATTCTCTTTATCTTCCGGGCTTACTTTCGCCCACCGCCTCATCATATTTTCACCCACATCCTTATCCGTGGACTGCGCCGATAAACCAGTACCTCTGGATAATGGTTTTCCGGCCATTTTGCGTTTTTCGGAAGCAATCTTCTCTCTTATTATTTTTTTAAGATCAGTCTGGGACTTTCTTTCAACCCTGCCGTGGAAATTATAACCGTCCGTCCCCTCCTCCAGGGGCTTCTTTTCGGAAATTACGTTTCTCGACAACGCCACCCGCAATTCCTTGTAAAATATCACCGTAACGATAATAACCAAACATACGCCTAATATTATATTTATAAAAAGAATACTTCTATTCTGCATAAAAGCTCAAGGCCTCTGCCATAATGATTGTCTAGGCTTAGGATAGTCCGGATGCAATCCTAAAGGTATCTGATCCGGATCGGAGCGGTCAAACTTTTCATTATTAAGGATACGGTTAAAGATCAGGCCTATCGAACCTATCGTGTCGACTGTTATGCCAGTATTGGCAAACATTGTCCCGTTTGTCTGACCGCCGTACTTCGCGATAAAATTGCCTCCGGCCTGCACTACCACGTCCCCGTTTACCTGAAGAAAACTTATACCGTAATCAAACGTAACGTTACCATACGCTATGAGCGTTAATCTATCGCTAGCGCGGTTAGTGAGATAATTAACCGCGATATTTTTGGTGGATACTATCGTGTGGTCTTTGGGGTCTCCGGACCAATTTTCATCGCTGAACCAGATGGTGACATTGCCATCAACGAAAGTTATCTCTTTATTATTCGGATGAAACCACGGATCAAAAGTCTGATCCCCCTGATAATAATTTAGCTCGCCCGGAGCTACCTGCAGTGGATGGCTGGGATCTTTATAATTCAAATCGTGAGTATAATATTCGTAAAAGGCATCGAGGTCGTCTATCGCGCCGTATTCTTCACCGCCTCCCGGATGATAGGGATTGTCCGCCCTGAATATAGATTTACACTGCTCTATCAGAATAGGATCTCCCTGCCCCTGAAGTATGGCGTCGTCTATTGTAATCGTCCCATCCGTATTTTGATCCGTGATACGCGCTCCGTTTCCATTCGTGTCATAGAGCGCTTTCACGTTATATGGATCACTCGCGTCTATCCAGTAAGAAAGTGCTGTAAGATCGGGGTTTGCTACTTTTCTATATTCCGGGAGCGACACATATTGGATGGGATTTATACCAGTGTTGCTTCCCACGCTTTCATTCACGGTAACTCTGGATATAAAGATCAATGTTTTATGTCCCGTCATCGTTATCATGCCCGGCGACGCTATCGATGGGGACTGATAATATTTAACTACCATGGTAACACGGCACTCGTTAAACGCGCCTTTATTTACGCATCCGACCGATACTATATCCACTTCGCCATCTTGCTCTAGAGGATAGGCGCGAGGATTAAAATATCCCTTGACCTGTTTACCGTCTACCGTATCTATCAACACTTCCTGTTCGGCCAGATCGGATGTGCCCTGTTTTATATAGTATAAATACTGCATCTGAGCTCCCGATATGGCGAGATAATAAGCCCTTTCGAAATCATTCCTCCTTGTCGCCTGCGAAAGCTCATTCACGCCGATATATATAATAACGCCTGCCATGAGAGACACCACCGCTAAAAACGCCAATACTATGATCAGGACAAAACCTTTTTTTGTTTCCACTTTTTTAGATATTCCTTAAATGCATGTAATCATTGAGCGCTATCGTATACTCGCCTGTAGCTGTATCGAGTTTCTTTTGTAAAGTAACTGTGGCCACCAGCATACTATATTGCGTTATGAACTCGAAATCGATATTTATGATGTCCCGGGAATTGGGCATCTTGACTATAGGTCGTGTCTCTTCGGTAACTATGCCGTTTCGCGTGATCATGTAATAATAATAAATACAGTTCTTTCCTGAAATATCCTCCTGTGCCACGTAGAAAGACCTTATGTCCCCTGCGCTATCGCTTGCCAGCCGGAAATCTATCCTGTTATTTTCCCAGATCAATCTATCGATGCTTCCATCACCGTCATCATCCACCGCCAAATCTTCATCAAGAAGAGTAGAGGCCCATCCAATGCCGTCCCGCCTGTTATATGTCGTGCCTTCTATCGAGTCTGTCCCGGCGCTGGTATCTGTCTCGCCCGTCATAATCTTTGAAAGCGCCACCTTCACCAGACGCTGCGCCTCTATCTTTGGCGCTATCTCATGCCACCATGTCCATATCGTTGCATAAGTAAGCCACGCTCCGGAAAATACATAGACTATCAACGCCATGGCGACTATGGTCTCTGTCAGGGTAAAAGCTTTTTTTTTCGCGGAGCCGCTACTGAACATATACAACAACCTTTTCTCTCCACGGGCTTGCCTTATTAATAAGCTTCTCTTGCCATTCTACCGCAAAACCTATAATGCGGAAAGAGCTCGAATCCACGGTCATTATGGTAGGCGGATATGGCTCCGGTCTGATAATACCACCCACATCACTTAACTCCGGAATGGCTATGTCAGCGGACGAAGTTACTGTGCCGTAAGTTCCTTCGTTGAATCCAAAACTCGTTTCTTCCTCTATATATTTTTTTATCACGCTCATCGCTATAAATCTATGTTTAGCCAGATCTAAACTAAGCCGCGAAATAAAAAAAGCGCCTAGCAGGCTGACCAAAAAAGTACTTAA
Source organism: Candidatus Omnitrophota bacterium (assembly GCA_028716065.1). Classification (GTDB taxonomy): domain Bacteria; phylum Omnitrophota; class Gorgyraeia; order 2-01-FULL-45-10; family 2-01-FULL-45-10; genus JAQUQN01. Next base: position 25,506 of record JAQUQN010000001.1, on the reverse strand, counting down.
CAAAAAAATGCTTACGATACTCTCTACCAGCGTTAAACCCTTTTTGCCTGTTAAACGCATATCATTCCGGAAGTTTATGCCCCTCATTTTCCAAACTGCATGTGACCTGCGGCTTGCTTCCCACCGAATGTAACGTATATACACCTCCTGACGGACAAGTTATCCTGGAGCCGTTTACATAATCATAGACTTCTTCCGTTGCCTGAGCGCCCTTGGGAATATCGTTCTCCATGGCCCACTGGTCTATGGCAGCGTCTATCTGTTTCAGATTATTTATGCAGATGGTCTTTTTGGAAACTGTGCTCGTTTTGAGATAATTCGGAAGGGCTATCGCTATTATGATCGCTATTATGGCAACAACGATCATTATTTCAACTAACGTAAACCCCGTTAGAGAATTTAGCGGTTCTTTTACCGCCTTAGAAAAATCTTTTCTAACGGGGTTAGCTTTATCCGGATATAACCACTGATTAAAATCGGTGGTTTTCTCTAACGGGGTAAATGCATTACGATAATATTTAAAACAAATTTTCATCTTATTAAAAAGAATTTATCATATAAAGAGGACTTTGTCAAGGTTAGGAATGAAAATACTTAGCTCAAAATGCGCAAAAAAACCCCACACCCAGCAAGCTGAGTGTGGGGCCGCTCGTTAACTAAATATAAACGTCAGTAACCTTCCTATCTTATAACGTGTGTCCGGATATAGTACCTGGACAAGCCGGATCCGCGCTAACAGCAGGTACGGCATAAGCCGTCCCTTTACATTTAGGCCATGCCTTAATGTAATTCGGAACGAGGTCGCCGGTCGTGGGCGTATCGCTACTGGTCTTGCCGTTATCTATCGCCCATACCTGGACCGCTCCCTGGATCTGTTTCAGGTTCGCGATACAAGCGTTCTTCTCGGCCGTCTCTCTCGCCTTGATGAAGTTAGGAATGGCTATCGCCGCTAATAAACCGATAATTGCGACTACTATCATAATTTCAACGAGCGTAAAGCCCTTTCTTCTTAACATTTTACTTTTCCCCTCCTTTCTTCCCAGAATTGGGTATTGACTTGTAAGGCCTACTCTGAAGCGGATAATATATATATATTTATACTTCAGCGTAGACCTTTTGTGTTAAAGTATACCTGGTAAATCGCGTATTGTCAAGGGGCTGCGCCAGAGATTATTTCAGCGTTTTATCCGCTTACTATGGAAGTGATCTTGAATATCGGCAGGAACATGCATATGACTATGGAACCGATAACCACCCCCAGAAAGGCTATTATGAGAGGTTCTATCATACTGGTCAATCCGCTGACCGCCGTATCGACCTGTTCATCATAAAAATCGGCTATCTTTGAAAGCATCTTCTCCAGTTCCCCCGCCTGCTCGCCCACGGACACCATCCTCACGACCATGGGGGGAAATATCTTCGATTTGGCCAGAGGTTCCGCTACATTTTCGCCTTCCCTGACGTTCATGCGCACCTTATCCACCGCGGCCTCGACAACTTTATTACCCGCGGTCTTACTGACTATCTCCAGCGCTCCGAGGATCGGTACGCCGCTCTTGATCAAAGTCGATAATGTCCTGGTAAATTTACTGATGGCCACTTTCTTGAATAATATCCCGAAAACCGGCATGTTGAGCAAAAAACCGTCAAACTGATACCGGCCCTTGTCCGTTTTGAGATATCTCGAAAAGAGATATCCCGCCCCGGCGAGGAGGATCACCACAATAACAAAATACTTGCGCAAAGAATCGCTGATGGTGATCAGTATGAGTGTTGGCACGGGCAGGTCCGCCCCGAAACCAGAAAATATCTCCTTGAATATCGGTATGACCTTTAACAATAAAAGCAGCGTTATGCCTATGGCCATGCTGGTAACTACGGCCGGATACATGAGGGCAGACTTGATCTTCTTCTGAAGCGCGCTCGTCTTCTCCAGGTAAGCCGCCAGACGGTCGAGTATCTCGTCGAGCATGCCGCTCGACTCACCGGCCTTTACCATGTTTACAAATAGGGCTGAAAAAACTTTTTTATGCTTATTCATCGCCTCCGAAAGGCTCGATCCTGTTTCCACATCCTGTCTCACGTTGATGATAACGTCGCCGAAAGTCTTGTTCTCTATCTGTTCGCTCAATATATCGAGCGCGCTTACCAGGGGTATACCGGCGTCTACCATCGTCGCCAGCTGCCTGGCAAAAATGACAAGGTCGTCCAGCTTGACCTTGGACTTACTGAAGAAACTAAAAGAACCCTTGGATGCGCCGGAAGTCTCATTCAGCGAAACGATGATAAATTCCTTGCTCCGTAAAATTTCCATGGCTCCTGCGCGGTCCTTGGCTTCCAGCATACCAGTGATCGTCTTGCCTGAACTATCCTTCGCAGCATATTTAAAATTTGCCACCCTAATCCTCCGAGGTAACCCTGAAAACTTCTTCGAGCGTCGTGAGACCATTCATGAAATTTTCCACCGCGTTGTCTCTCAATGTCTTCATGCCCAGTTCTTTGACGGCGTAATCCTTTATGTCGTCGCTCGAAACCTTTTTCATTATCATGTCCCTTACGTGGTCATCGACAAGGAAGGCCTCCAGTATGCCGATCCTTCCATAATATCCGGTCTTGTTGCATCTTGCGCAACCCGCTCCTTTATAGAACTTCCTGGTCCCTTTTTTTATCAATTCCTGATGTTTCAACCCTATGCGTTCTAGGACATTTGCCGGGACACCTTCTTCGGTCTTACAGCTCGGGCATATCTTTCTCATCAGCCTTTGAGCGGTCAGCAACACGAGGCTGGAAGCGGCCAGGAACGGCTCCACACCCATGTCGATGAGCCTGGTGATCGCTCCGGCAGAATCATTTGTATGGAGCGTACTCAATATCAACTGTCCCGTCAAAGAAGCCTTTATGGCTATATCTGCCGTCTCAAAATCCCTGATCTCGCCCACCATCACGATATCGGGACTTTGCCTGAGCACCGAACGCAGGCCGTTGGCGAAAGTCAAGCCTATCTCCGGCCGTGCCGGTATCTGCGTGATACCGTCCAGTTCATATTCGACCGGATCTTCCAGGGTGATTATGTTGCGCTGGGGTTTGTTAAGCTGGTTGATGATGGAATATAATGTGGTCGACTTTCCGCTTCCCGTAGGACCCGTAACGAGTATCATCCCATAAGGCCTTTCAAGCGCGGTCTTGAACGTGGCCAGCGGCCCCGGTAAAAATCCTAACTTTTCCAGCCCGATGCTCAGGCTGGATTTATCCAGGACCCTCAACACGACCTTTCCTCCGAAAACTACCGGCAGGACGGATACCCTGAAATCTATCGGCTTGCCTTCGAAATTTATCATGAACCTTCCATCCTGCGGAAGGCGCGTCTCGGTGATATCGAGCCTCGACATTATCTTGAGCCTGGCCAGGACGGCGTTCTGATTGCTCTTGGGAAGCGTGAGAATATCATGAAGGCTGCCGTCTATCCTGTATCTCACTTTCAAAAAATTCTCGCAAGGTTCGATATGAATATCGCTCGCCCGTTTCTTGAGGGCCTCGTCCAGTATCAGATTTACCACCTTGACTATCGGGGCCTTCTGGCTCTCTTCCGTGGCCTCGCTCACGTCCACACGCTCTTCTTCCACCAGCTCAACATCCGCGGTGGGCGCCTCTTCAAATACCTTCGATATGTCCTGGGCATGGAGCCCGTAATAATTATCTATGGCTTCCCTTATATCATTCTCGGTGGATATTGCCGGATCTATCCTGAATTTCGTTATCATCTTCAGGTCATCCAGGGCGAAGATATTCAGCGGATCCGCCATCGCTACCGTAAGGACGTTCCCGATCTTTGATATGGGTATGAGCGAATACTGCCTTGCCATTTTCTCAGGTATTAGGCCGAGGACTTCCTTGTTGATCTTGAATTTGGATAGGTTGATGGGAGGAATGCTCAGCTGCTGGCTCAAGACGAGCATCAATGACTTCTGCGTGATGAACCCGTTGTCTACCATTATCTTGCTAAGGCTCCCGCCGGACTTCTTCTGGGTCTCGAGCGCCTTATTGAGGTCTGATTCCTTCAGGCCCTTGCTTTTGATAAGAATTTCTATGAGTTTATTTTTAAAAGATTCGGCCATATTCTATTTCGCCTCTATCTCCTGGTCACCTACAGTCACGCGCAAAACCTCGTCCAGGGTCGTTATCCCGTACAGCGCGGCCTGTAAACCGTTTTCTCTCAAGCTCATCATGCCTTCACGCCTGGCCTGATCCATTATTCTGTATTCCTGCGCACCCTCCAGAATGAGAGCCCTGATAGACGGGCTTAAGACGAGCACCTCTATGAGCCCGACACGCCCTTTATAACCGGTATTTAAACACGCATTGCATCCCTTGCCTCTATAGAATACAGCTTTTTTACCGGACTGTTTTATTTTAAGTTTTTTCAGAACCTCGTCACTCAACTCATGCGGCTCCTTGCAATTCGGGCATATCTTTCTCACGAGCCTCTGCGCGCCTACCATGATAAGGGATGATGTCATGAGAAAAGGTTCCACTCCCATGTTAACCAGTCTTATTATCGAACCGGGAGCAGTCGTGGTGTGAAGAGTGCTCAGGACGAGATGCCCCGTCAAAGCGGCCTTTATGGCAATGTCGACCGTCTCGAGATCCCTTATCTCGCCGATCATGATGATATCGGGATCCTGTCTCAGGATCGACCTTAATGCCCCGGCAAATGTCAGCCCTATATCCGGCCTGGATGTGACCTGGTTCACGCCTTCTATGAGATATTCCACCGGATCTTCTACTGTAACGACATTGTCTTCGGGAGAATTTATGTGATTGAGAATAGAATATAGGGTCGTCGTCTTTCCGCAGCCGGTAGGCCCGCATATCAATATCATGCCATGCGGCCTTGTCGTGCATCGTTTTATCTCGTCCACTGACCTTTTATCGAACCCGAGTGAATCTATGTTGAGCATGGCCTGTGACTTGTCCAGGATCCTCAACGCGACCTTTTCGCCCTTGCTTGAAGGCAGGACCGATACCCTGAAGTCCACGATGCGGCCGTGTAATTTTATCTTGAACCTTCCGTCCTGCGGCAGGCGGCGCTCGGCGATATCCAGAGTGGACATTACTTTCAGGCGGGAGATTATAGCGCCATGCAGCACTTTGGGCGGATGTTTCTCGGCCTCCTGCAGGATACCGTCGACCCTGTATCTTATACGAAGCGCGTTATCGGTGGGTTCGATGAGTATATCGCTTGCCCTCAGGCTGACGGCTTCGGAAAGGATGAGATTGGTGATCTTCACGACAGGCGCTTCCTGGGTCAGTTTCAACAATTCCGATGAAGCAACCGATGACTCGCCTTCGTGCGCTTCGATCATCTTTATATCCGATTCCTCCTGCATGCCCTCTACGATCTTTTCGATTGCGATATACGCCGTCTCTTCATAATATTGCCCGATGGCGTCCCTGATATCCTTGTCGGTGGTTATCGCAAGATTTATCTTAAATCCGGTAAGCGTCTTTATATCGTCGATCGCCAGTATATTCAGCGGATCGGACACGGCAACGGTAAGGGTCCCTCCCATCTTGGATATGGGCAGGATATTATAATGCTTGGCTGTCTTCTTCGGTATCAATTTGATCACCTGCGGGTCTACCTTGCATCTGGAAAGATTTATCGGAGGGATACCGAGTTCCTGGCTCAGGGTTATCATGAGGTCGCCCTTGGAGACAAGGCCCATGCCGACGAGTATGTCGCTTAAGGACCCCCCTCTTTCCTTCTGGGCGGCAAGGGCGTTCGAGAGGTCTTTCTCTTTTACGAGTTTCTTCTCGATAAGTATCTTCGTCAGGCGTTCTCTTAATGTAGCTATCATCTATCTCTTGGTATAATATTTTTTTATCGCGTTATTGATATCTGTCATCGTGCTCACAAATACCTGGACCTTGCACTTGGTGATCATCTCTATATCTTCGATGGCCTGATAATTCAACGGGTTCGACATCGCGATGGTCATGAGTTCGCCTATCTTGTCTATCGCTATCAGATTATATTGTTTTGCGACATTTTCCGAGATTATCTTGATGGTTTCGGTATTTATCTCATAGTTATCGAGCGGCAGGTACGGAAACCCATACTGTACGGTAAGGGCCTGGGCTATCTGTTCTTCGGTGGCGTAACCCAGCATGACAAGCACCTGCCCTATCAGCCCGCCTTTTTCCTTCTGTATCTGAAGGGCCTTCTCGAGCTGGGCCTTATTTATTATATTCCTTTCAAGAAGAAGCTCACCCAGTTGTTTGGAGACTATTCGCCTTATGGGAATCATATCTATATCTTACCTTTTAAAGATCCTCGAGAGGTCATCCGGATCCGTCGATCTCGCGAAGGCCTCTTCATAGGATATGAGTTTTTTCTGATAGAGTTCGTACAAAGCCTGATTCATCGTCTTCATGCCCTCTCTCTGCGATGTCTGTATCACGGAATAGAGCTGATGTATCTTCGTCTCTCTTATCAGGCTTCTGACGGCCGGGTTTACTATCAATACTTCCGTCGCGAGGATGCGGCCGGGGCCTTTTATCTTGGGTATCAATTGCTGCGACAAAACCCCTATTAGAACGAATGAGAGCTGGGTCCTTATCTGCTGCTGCTGATGCGACGGGAAGACATCTATGATCCTGTTTATTGTCTGGACGCAGTCGGAAGTATGCAGCGTCGCCAATACCAGGTGTCCCGTTTCGGCGATTATCAAAGCGGACTCTATCGTCTCCAGGTCCCTCATCTCGCCTATCAGTATGACATCGGGATCCTGTCTCAACACATGTTTCAGGGCCGCCGAAAACGAATAGGTATCGCTGTACACCTCGCGTTGATCGACGATCGACTGCTTATTATTATGGACAAACTCTATGGGGTCTTCCACGGTTATTATGTGGCATGCCTTGTGTTTGTTTATCCAGTCTATCATCGAGGCCAGGCTCGTGGATTTTCCGCTTCCCGTCTCGCCGGTTATGAGGACCAGCCCCTTCGGTTTATTGCAAAGATTGGTCACCACATCGACGGGTAGTCCGCACTGGTCGAAGGTCCATATCTCATAGGGGATCAATCTTATGGAACATCCTATACAGCCTCTCTGTTTGAATATGTTGACCCTGAAACGGCTCACGCCCTCAAGGCCGAAGGACATGTCAAGTTCAAGCTCATTCTCAAACCTCTCTATCTGCTGTTTATTCAGGATGCTGTAAGATATCTCCTTCGTCTCTTCGGGTGTTAGGTCATGATTATCTATGGAGATGAGTTTTTCATCTATCCTCATCCTTATAGGAGAATGGACCGTTATGTGAACGTCCGAGGCGTTTTTTTCAACCATCTCCTTTAAAAGTTTTTTCAGGTCATGAGCCATTTTACTCTCCTTTTTTTTCAAGCCGAGACTCTATTTTTTCCGGAACTTTTTGCCTGACGCAGAGCCTCAAGGGCCTTTTTCAGTATCTCATCTTGCGTGGCACCGTCTATGGGGTTCTCGCTCACTCCGGCGCTTACCGTAAGATAAGGCTTGCCGTCTTTTGAAAAGGTCTTCTCCACGGCTATTCTTATACCCTCCGCCGCCTCCATGGCCTCTTTTTTATTCTTTTCGGGCAGGAGGACCGCGAACTCGTCTCCGCCTATCCTCGCTATCTTGCCTATCGGCGAGGTATTGTCCTTTATGAGTTTGGCCACCTTCTTTATTATCTCTTCGGCCTCAAGCTCTCCGCCCTGTTCCATCATCTTCTTGAAATCATCGATGTTGAAGATCATAAAAGAACACGGCCTCTGACAGAATACCGCGCGCCTGATCTCATCCTCCATCCTGGGCAGAATATAGTTTTTATTATAAAGCCCCGTCAACTCGTCCTTGATGACGAGTTCCTTGTTCTTTCTGAAGAGTACCTCATTTTCTATGGCGATGGAGATCTGCTTGGCAAAGACCTTGATCAGGTCCAGATCTTCATTTCTGAATTTAAAATCGTCCTCTCTGTTTCCGATTACCAATACCGCCAGATCCGTGTTCGAGGAATATAACGGTAAGGCTACCATGTTCTTCACATTGTAGGCAGATCTGAAATGCTCTACCTCTTTCGATTCTTTCACTCCGCTGTCGATGATAAGCATGGAACGGTTGAATAACGCCTTTTCCAGAAGATTATGCCCTCTCTTTTTGATCACGAGGTCCGCCAACGCCTCCTGCTCGATATTGCTGGACGCCTTTACATAAAAATCACCTTCCCCATCCCTGGGCATGTATATTATTCCGTAACCGTTATCGAAGGTGGCGGATGCCTTCTGAACGGCCAATTCGAGAACACGGTCTATCTCTATGGAACCGGCCGATATCATGTCTCCTACCTGCAGAAGATTGGTGAGCGCCAGGACCTTTTTGTGTATCTCCAGATTTATCTCCCTTGTCTTCTGGCCATAGTTCTTGAGCTCGTCAAGATTCGATTTTATCTTCTGCGTCATGATATTTATCGATTCCCCCAGAACACCTATCTCGTCATCGCTCGAAACCGCGATCTTTTTATCATATCCGCCGCCTGCTATCACCTTCGCTTCGATGGCTATCTCTATGATCGGGTCGATGAGCTTCTTGGCCAGGATCAGGCCCAGCAAGGCTATCAATACTGAAAATAGAACTGCCAAACTGACGTCGGCAAAATTATCCAATCGCGGAAAAATATACAAATTGATAAGATAGACGGAGACAAGAAGCGGTATGATGGACATGAGGCTGAAGGCGAGCATCAATTTATACCTCAATCCCTTGGGGATAAGGGCCAAGCTCTTGAAGATGCCTCTCATATGATTACCTCCCATTATAATGTAATATTAGGATAAGTATACTCTATAAAATACGAGTTGTCAAACTGCCGTATTTCCGGCGGTCTTCGCCTCCTTCAGAAAATAGTCCTTCCCTATACCTATATCGACAAAATCCCAGGGGAGTATCTCGTCTCCGGACCTTTTGCGATATGCATAGAAAAAGGGGTCTATTCCGCTATTCTTAAAAGAATTCATCCAGGCCCCGAAATTAAAAAAATCCCTCCATCCGTCAAAACGGCATCCGGAACGCCAGGCGTTATAGATCGCTTCCGATAACCTTCTGTCGCCGCGTGAAAATATTGCCTCTACAAACCCTCTCTCAAACGGGTGAAAATCAAGTTCTATGTTCCGGGATCTCACACTGCCCAGCAAAATCCCTTTTTTACGGCCGAGTTCTTCCATGCTCGCCATGGCCTCCCACTGAAAAGAGGTATGTGGCTTGGGAACGAAAGCGTTTATGCTGGCCGTGACGTGGCCGGGCCGTCCGTCTATATTTTTCTTCAGGTCAGAAATCTTTTTTACGAGCTCCCCGATAGCTGTAAGGTCCTCATCATTCTCCGCGGGTAACCCTATCATGAAATATAATTTTATCCTGCGCCATCCGGAATGGAAAGATTTCAAAACGGCCTCATAAAGCTTCTCTATGTCGATGTTCTTATTCACCCTCTTTCTCAGGCATTCGCTTCCCGCCTCGGGAGCGAATGTCAGGCCCGTCTTCTTCACCCGGGATATAAGTTCCGGGAGATCTCCCAGGATATCCTCTATCCTCAAGGAAGGCACGGAGATAGAAACGGCCTTGCCTTCGAATATTCGGTTGAGCCCTTTTATTATCTCCTTTATCTTCGGATGGTCACCGCTCGATAAAGATAATAGCGATAGCTCTTCATAACCGGTCGTGCCATAAGACTCCTCGGCAAGTCTCATCACTCTCTCCTCAGACCTTTGCCGGCATGGCCTGTAAGTAGTTCCCGCCTGGCAGAACCTGCAGTTGTGAACGCATCCACGCATTATCTCCAGAGCTATCCTGTCGTGGACGATCTGTATATAAGGTACAAGTTGCTTGGTGGGATAGTAAGAGTTCTCTATATCTTTAAGTATTCTTTTCTTGATTCTCTCGGGGGCCTGGCCCGACAAAGGAGAAAATTTTTTTATTGTACCATCATCATTATAATTGACTTCGTATAACGACGGCACATATACCCCTTCTATCTTCGCCAGTTCTTTTAGTAGCTCGTACCGCGTACTGCGTACAGCGTACTGCGTTCTCTTATACGTATCAATGACATCTCCGATCGCTTCTTCCCCGTCGCCTATTACGAATGCGTCGATGAATTCGGCCATGGGTTCAGGATTGTAACAGGAAGGCCCTCCTGCGATGATAAGCGGGTCGCCATTGGTCCTTTCGGAAGACTTTTTCGGAATGCCGCCGAGGTCTAATATATTCAGGGCATTTGTGTAGTTAAGTTCGTAGGCGAGGCTGAAACCGATGATGTCGAATTCTTTTATCGGTTTACGTGATTCGAGGCTGAAGAGGGAAATATCATTCTTCCTTAAAACATCTTCAAAATCCGGCCATGGCGAAAAGACGCGTTCGCACAGGCAGTCTTCTCTTTCATTCAATATGCCGTAGAGTATCTTCTGCCCCAGATAGCTCATGCCCACTTCATATACATCCGGGAAGGCGAGCAGGACCTTTACGGTACCGGCGTTCCATTCCTTCCGGACCGCGTTCCATTCACCTCCGATATATCTGGCCGGTTTCTGCACCGTTAATAGGAGCTGGTTCAACTCGGTCATTTGTTTATCATTATGATTTTAAAATTTTGAACGCCGCATGCCTACGCTTAACAATAATCCGACAGCTATGAATGTAGAGAGCATGCTCGAGCCGCCGTAACTTACCAATGGCAAAGGGATGCCTACGACGGGCATGAGGCCTATCGTCATCCCGATATTGATTATCACCTGAAAAGATATCAATAACGCTACGCCAGTAGCCACCAGCCTGCCATACATGTCATTTGTCAGAAAGGCTATATTGAGCGCCCTCTTTACGATAAAGATATATAAGAGGGCGAGCGCCATCGCTCCGAAGAGACCCCACTCTTCGCCTATCACGGAGAATATGAAATCCGTGTGCCGCTCGGGAAGGAAGTTAAGCTTGTTCTGCGTACCGCTCAGCCACCCTTTTCCGAAGAGACCCCCCGAACCTATGGCGATCTTTGACTGTATTATCGTGTAACCGGCTCCGAGCGGATCGATATTGGGATCGATGAAGACCAAAAGCCTCTGTTTTTGATAATCGCGCAAAAAATGCCAGAATACCGGCAGCGATAATAATCCCAGGGCCGTGAGCGTCAGAAGATATTTGATTCTCACCCCGCCTACGAAAAGCATGACAAGCGTTATCGGAATGAGCATGAGCGCCGTTCCGAGGTCCGGCTGCATCAGGACCAAAATGAACGGAATGAAAAGCAACAATAGAGGCACGACAAGGCTTCCGGCATGCTCCATCTCTTCTTTTTTAGAACCGATATAACTGGATAACGCCAGTATAAGGCTCAGTTTGATGAATTCTGACGGTTGAAAAGCGAAAGATCCCAGCGAAAACCACCGCTGGGCGCCAAGCCTGGCATTTCCCATCACCAGAACAAGCGCCAGAAGAATGACATTGAACGAGTAGAGAAGGTAAACCATATCTATGAACCTCTGATATGATATCTGGATCATCACGATCAGTAAGAGGCCTCCGATCAGGAGCCAATTCATCTGCCTAAATACGTAACTTTCGTAAGGGGTCGATCCTCTTGCGTGCGTGGCGCTGTAGATAGTGATGATCCCTATTACGGCTATCAAAAATACGGCCACGATGAGCGCCTTATCCAGTTCCCTCAGCAATCTTTTATCGAACATTTAAATATATCCTTTATCCCGCGCCTTTTCGAAGATCTTTTTCGCGATCTCGCTAGCTTCGCCTCCGCCATGTCCGCCGTGTTCCAGGAAGACGACCACGGCGATCTTACTATTCTCCAGCGGGGCGAATCCAGCGAACCATGCGTGCGTCCTGCCGCCTGGATTCTGGGCGGTCCCCGTCTTTCCGGCTACGGAAAGGCCATCGACCCTGGCCATTCTTGCAGTGCCACTTTCGGAATTGATCGCCTTGTATAATCCTTCTTTCACCCTTTTGAACGTCTCGGCCTTTACGGGGATCCTGTATCTGCCAGCGGCGGATATATTTGTCGTATCGACCTTCTTCGCGACAAAAGGTTTCACGCCCATCCCGTCATTCGCTATTATCGTCATCATCTCCAGTACCTGTATGGGTGTCACCAGAAGATAACCCTGTCCGATGGCGTAATTTACGGTATCACCTTCGTACCAGCCGTCTCTGCGGTAAAGGCGCTTCCACCGCCTGCCCGGCACGACGCCTGATGCTTCATTCGGGAGGTCTATGCCGGTAGGCTTGCCGAATCCGAACATCCTGGCAAACGTCTCTATGCAATCGACTCCCATTGCCCTTCCTGTCTGATAAAAAAATATGTTGCATGAATTCATGAGAGCAACCGTCACATTCTGCGAACCGTGGCCGTCTTCCTTCCAGCAGTCAAAGTTCCTGTTCCCGAGAACGTAACTGCCTTCGCAGGAAAAACGCGTATAATAATTTATACTGCCCGATTCGAGGGCACCTGTAGCTATCACGGCCTTGAATACGGATCCCGGCTGATAGACGCCGGAAATGGCCCTGTCCAAAAGGGGCTTGCCCCTTTTATCATTCAGTATCCTGACCCTTTCATCGGAGGCCGTAGGCATGATAAATAGGTTGGGGTCGAATGCCGGATGGCTCGCGAGCGCAAGGACTTCGCCGTTATTCGTATCCATAATCATGACGGCCCCTGTCTTGTCTCCAAGCAGCGTATCGCACAGCTTCTGCAGTTCTATATCTATGGTAAGGTAAATGTCTTTTCCGTTTGACGGCTCTTTAAGGCCTAGTACGCGTCTCTGCCTTCCCCTATTATCAACCTCTATCTGCAATCCGCCGGCCGTCCCTGCCAGATAACTGTTGTAATATTTCTCGATACCTGCCCTGCCCACGAGGTCCTTCATGCGATAACCGTAGTCTCTTAACTTCTCAAGTTCTCTTTCATTGATCTCGGTCAGGTACCCAAGGACATGACAAAGGTCATCCTCATATATGTAATGCCTTATCCCTTTCGTCTCCACGACCAGCCCGTTCAGGTCTATGCTGGCTTCTTCGATGACAAGCGCCTTCTCTTTATCTATATCTTCAAAAATCGCGACCGGCGCGTACGGCCTCGCCCTCGCCTTCTCCAGGGCATCGGATACCTCGCGGACCGGGATATCCAGCGTATCCGCCAAAAACTTTATCAACGCTATCCTGTCCATCACTTCCTGGTCCACGACCGACACGTTGAACGAGAGCCTGTTCGTAACGAGCAATACGCCGTTCCTGTCGAATATTCTGCCGCGCGGGCCTTCTATGGGGATTATCCTTATAGCGTTATTTTTCGAAAGGCGGGAATAATAACCGAACCTGAAAATCTGCGTATATATGAGCCCCAGCACCACCAGCGCGAACAGGGCGAATATGACGGCGCCCAATAGCCTCTCTTTCATAACAGTTCTTCGTCTTTCTTTAATCCGAAGATATTCAGATAGCCCATGAATAGAGGGATCGATATCATGGCCGTGTACAGGCTGGCCGGCAAGGCCGACCTCATTAGATACCCGAAAAATGTCACGGAAGCGAATTTGATGAAGATGTTTAAAAGTAATATATGAGCCAGATTTGCCAGCAATGTAAAGAAGAAGACCAGGAGAAACTGGATCACCCTGGATTCCTTGAAGAACTTCGTATTCATGGCTCCCACACTCAGGCCTACCACGCAAAAAATAAAGACGTTTATCCCGAAAAGATCAAGGGCGAATATATCCGTGAGAAACCCTGCCACGATTCCCGTCTCCATTCCCATCCGGCCGCCGAAGAATATGGCGTAGAATATGACCGTGGCAAGCACGAGGTCCGGCCTGCAACCCAGTATCCTGAATTTATCCAGGATGGTCATGTGCAAAAGAAGCATAAAAAATAGTACCAGGTATATCCTGAACCTGCTCACTTTACGCACAAGACCTCTTCCAGTCTGGACATGTCCTGGGCTGGCACGACCACAGCGTATTTATAGAGCCTGCCGGGCTCCTTGCCGACATCCGTGACCTCTCCTACCAGTATATTTTTCGGAAATACGCTCCCGAACCCCGCGGTTATGACCTTGTCGTTCCTCGAAACATCGGAGTCCAGGGATATATATATCATCCTACAATTCCCGTCGGGCTGGCCTACCAGTATGCCTCCCTGCCTGTTCTTCTGTATCAGTACGGCCACTTTCGAGTTCGGATCGGTTATCAGTAATATCTTGCTGGAGACGCGCCCCACTTCCACGACCCTGCCGACTATGCCTCTGGCGGACAGGACCGCGGCGTTGGGCCTTATTCCGTGCCTGGAACCCTTGTTTATGATGATGCTATTGGACCAGTTTGAAGGGTCCCGCCCTATGACCTGGGCCGGGATGGTCGCATACGGGGATTCTCTTTTGAAATCGAGCAGTTCTTTCAGGCGCTTATTTTCATCATATATGAATTTTATCGCCTCTATCTGCCTTATGGCAAGTCCGAGCCGGTCCCTCAATAACCGGTTCTCCTCCCTGAGCGAGGAGAACGGCATAATTCTGCCAAAGAAAGACCGTAAGCCGTTGACTGCCCCCAATGCCGGGGCGCTCGTGTCGACGATCTTCGTCCTGAAGGAATTTACGATTGTTTTGGAGCTGACTATTACGAGGATAAATAGAAAGATTACTACGAGGGCTCTGAATATTTTATTCTTCTGTATGCGCACACTTTTTTATCGTTCAAGCCGGGGCGTTAACGTGACCTTTTTCAGGTATTTTATTTCGCTTAAAACCTTTCCCGTGCCAAGCGCTACCGCTGTCATCGGGTCCTCCGACAGATGCACCGGCAGGCCCGTCTCTTCCGAAATAAGCTTATCTATCCCTCTGAGAAGAGAACCTCCTCCTGCAAGGACAATGCCTTTTTCGATAAGATCTGCGGACAGTTCCGGAGGCGTCCTTTCAAGGGTTATTCTGACGGCTTCAAGGATCTGGGCTATCGGTTCGGCCATCGATTCCCTTATTTCTTCACTCGTGACCGTGACGGTCTTGGGCAGTCCTGCGACGAGGTCGCGCCCCTTGACCTCCAACTTAAGTTCTTCTTCCAGCGGATATACCGAACCTATCTTTATCTTGATATCTTCGGCCGTGCGTTCGCCTATCATGAGGTTATAGTTCTTCTTCAGATAATTTATGATCGCTATGTCCAGCTCGTCACCACCGACCCTGACGGACTTGGAGAATACCACGCCGGCCAATGATATGACCGCCATTTCGGTGGTGCCGCCGCCTATATCTATTATCATGTTGCCGGAAGGGTCCTGGATGGGTAGGCCCACGCCGATGGCAGCCGCCATCGGTTCTTCTATCATGTATACTTCGCGGGCCCCTGCGTGCAGGGCCGAATCTTTAACGGCCCGTTTTTCGACTTCTGTTATTCCCGAAGGTATCGCTATGACTATCCTCGGACGGACGAGCCTTCGGGACTTATTCACCTTCTGTATGAAATAACGGAGCATCGCTTCGGATATTTCGAAATCGGTTATGACACCGTGCCTCATGGGCCTTATGGCTACGATGTTGCCGGGGGTCCGGCCGAGCATTCTCTTGGCCTCTTCGCCTACGGCCAGGACATTGGAGGTGCCTGCCTGTATCGCCACTACGGACGGCTCGCACAATACTATGCCCTGATTCTTCAGGTAAACGAGTGTCGTCGCCGTGCCGAGGTCTATGCCCATGTCATTGGAAAAAAGGCCCAACACTTCATTGTATAATTTTACCGAAGAACCTAAAAGCCGCCTCACGTTCATAGCGCTTCTCCTTATTGATAATATAGTGCGATATTAACAAATAAACCTAATTTTGTCAAATACAAAGTTGGCTTATGCAAAGTTGGCTTAATTCCCAAGGGACAAAAAATTACACCTTTTACATACCAAATAAACCATAACCCTCCAACCTATAACGTATTCTGGATCTTTATAAAATCTTACAGCGTTATGCAGCTTGAAGGGCCTTTTCCCTAGCCTTATAAATATCCAACAACTCTTTCTGATAATCTTTAGGCTCGGCCTTTGGCAGGAGAATAACAATGCGGTGTTTTTTATCATAACTGGATATGGGTGGGATCTCAGGATTTTCCTTACCGGCGGCTAACTCCAAAGCTATATAGAGCATTTTTATTATATTAATATCAAGCTGTTTGGTAGACCCCTTATTGGCCTTGTACCATTCCTCAAGATATCGCGGATCTATAACTGCAATAAAAGGCCTATTTCCGTCTTCCGCTTCCATGAATGGTTTGAAATTGGACAGCTTCACAGTCTTATCAGACGCCAGGATTACGACATTAGAAAATCTATTCTGGGTCTTTTGGACCTCTCTCGAAAGAGCATCTCCAAGCTCTTCACTGGCTTTATGGACGATAACAACGTTATCTAGACCTATGGATCGCATGGCTTCATAAAGTTCGTCGATACGGCACATTAACAAATTGATAGCATCGTGTTGTGTTCCATATCCTATCTCCTTAATACCCGGTATCCAATCTGTTTCAAGGCCCAGTATAAATTTCTGGTTATTCTTCCTGGCCTGTCTGGCACGTATTATTATCGAAGCAATAAGCGCATCGGCTTCAAACTGGTCGATATTCTTTTTTAAAAATCCTGTTATAGAAGTCATATCTACCGATATTCCCCTCTTATGTAAACCATCAATAAGTGCTGTGATATTTTTGACGCGATCTTCTATGCGAACCGTTGGGTCTTCATGTTTCAGTGCCTCAGCCCCTACACTATCCTTCAATCCACTGATTTCGTTACTTATAATGATGAGCTTATTGGCCTTTCCTATAAATTCTGATCTTCTATTATTAACATAATCTTCCACTATCTCGGAAAGAGAAAAACCGACCGATTCAGGCCGAGACGGTTGGTTTAGCACATCTCTGATCTCTTTAAGGTTTTCCTCCGCTATTTCGCAAATATCTCGAACATGTCTATTCTGACTACCTTTATTCATATTTAAAAAACGCTCTAAACGGCGTGCCATATCTTCCAGTCTGGTTTTTTCTTTCTCGGCGATCATCCTCATATGCTCATCGCTGCTTGAAAGCCCGGCAAGCAGGGCTTCTGCCTTAAAAAAGCGACCTGAATATTGTCTATAATCATTTCTTGTCACTGCATATAAAGCCCTTCCTTCCTTATCCTCATATACCGTTTTCTCCATGTAGGAATCTGTTAGCTGTTCCTGGTATCTACTGTAGAATTCATCTTCAAGTTGTGCGAAGTCTATTATCCCAGCTAAATACCTTTTGACCAAATCTGCCATGTTCCCATGGATAAAAGCATCAGAAACCTTGACAAAATTTTGAACCGTCTCTTTCTGGGTTTTCATACAGCGCTCTGCCTGGATCGCCTGGTCGGCATATTTAAATTTTTTGTATAAATCTTTCAACTCTCTTTTGATAGACGGTTTTCCGCCAAATCGTTCTACGATAGCGGCCAGGCCATCCCGTAAAATATAACAGCCTATAAAATCCACTTCGCTCACGCCGGCGCAAGTATAATAACTATCATGTATCAGAACCCTGCTGAGTTCACTAGTCCGCTCTTCTATCATATTTTTCACCATCGCTCTTTTGATATCTTGAGGGTCATGCCGTATGCTCGGAACATCATCCACAAATTCAAATAATGCGGCATGCTCCTCGATAAACTCATCCAGATATCCATTCATCTCTTCGAGCCCGGCAATATAATCGGCACGACACATATGAGGCGTAATCTTCTGCTGCTTGGCCCAAAACCTTGTTATAAGTTTCTTATAACTGATCTGTTTTCTACCGCGGCCCCGCAAATCCAGATATATACCATGAAACATATCATTGATATCCTCAAGGGGCCATAAACCATTCTTCTCCACATGATCAACTACTCCATACTGCTGTAACATTCTCTGGGTATCAGCAGTCCTTTGGCATATATTGGACGTCCTGTAAATTACATCGGGTTTAAATGCCTTGACAACCAGCTCGCATAAATATAAGCTGGTTGCGCTTGATGAAGCCTCGTCGACGAAAAGGACGGTCGGCTTTTGATCTTTTTCTCTGCTCAATGTACGCGCAAACTTGGTATCTGCCAGGATAATGTTTAAAAGCGAACGGGCATCATGTGACATGGTTCCGCGTAAACCATACCCTACAGGAGTGTCTCCAAAAAATATCAGATAATTGTTTATAGTGTTTCTTTGCATCGGCAAAAGTAAACGTTGAGGCCCTCCTATGATATCGAGACCCTTCTTTAACTGCTCCAGGGCTCCTCCGGGCAGAGGATATTTTAAAGATGCATTATGTTTTTCTATATCATTCTTAAATTGATTCAGAGGGTACCCTTCTGTTTGACTATAGAATTTTTCCTCTCTCATGAGGTTGGGAAAATATGTACCTCGCGCCATACGAAAATATCTGATAAAACGTTCATCTACTCCAAAACCTGCCAAGAATCTCACGGCCTCCCGTCGCGAAATAGGGCGTCTGCGTAATCCACTGATCCCTCCTTCTTTCTCTAAATATTCATTAAGGTTATCAATCATTCCAAGGGATACGGCCGTCTCTTCGATCTTCGACCATGTTTCCGCTGATACTATCTCTTCGGCCTCTTCTTCTTCAAGAAAAGTATTGATGGCCTTTGAGACCAGGGTACTCTCTGTCTCACCTTTATGTAACCTCTTACCCACCTTCACAAATAATGCGTTGTCAATCCTGCCTTTCTCGCCTAGTTCTCCCGACATCATCCACCATGCATTGTAAAAATGCTCTATGCCCCTCGCCATAAAAAGAGGGATCGTGTCGGGATCGTCATGCGTCATCTTAAGTATGGGAACTGAATAAAGAAATTCCTCTTCGTCAAGCAACATCGCTCTCAAATACGGCCTCTCCCCCACAGCGTCGCAAAATTCCTTTATTTCCCAGACCACCTGCATTCTGTGCTTATCAAGGGTCTGCGCCAGTCTGCCTATATAGATTGAAAACAGCTCTACGTTATCTCCAAAACGCATTTTCTGTGAATAGCCTTTAACAGTAGCATCTTCATAAGCCCGCGTACCCTTCAGTGATATTCTGCCTCCTTCTATACGAAATACAACCCAGTCTCCTTTCGCAAATATTTTTTCTTCAACCGTACTCAGGCATGTTTTCGGACTAACCTTTTTCAATTCTTCCTTAAAAAGGCGCAGACGTTGAGTATTATGAAGATCGTATCCAAAAAGTGAAAGCCGTTGACCTGGACAGAATACACCATGCTCTTCCTGCATATTAAGCGCTTTTTGTAATTTTACGATAACTCCCGAATTGGTAATAAAAGCTCCTACTTGTAACAGGCCTTCGCCCCGAGCAAGATCTTTTAATAATAGAGCTATATTCTTTATTATCAAGGGGTCATCTTCGGTCTCCATCTTATCCAAAATAGCCTTGAGCGATTCGGACCTGCGAAGAGCATTATTGCTGCGTAATTGGCTTATGAGACCGCTTTCGCAATAATATACCCTATGCTTCATATATTCTTTGGCTGCCTTAACGTATAATTTATATTCTCGTTCGGATATCTCCATTCTTTCGCAGCACAATTCCTGAACGGCTGCCGGTAAGTCTATTTTCTTTTCATTCATACGATGTACAACCATATCAAATAAATATTCGTCGTCTTCGTTGACATAGAGATGGCGTAAGTTCTCGAACGCTTGGGAATCAGGATATGATATGCGCTTCACATACCCCTCTCTCTCAACACCCTCCTGTCTTTCCTCATCTATAAAAAGTTCGTTTCTAATTATCGTGAGAACTTTTTCATCTTCGGTAAATGCCCGAACCTCAGCCATCTTATCTTCCATGCTACTATCTTTATCCCGGTATGCTTCAGCAATAAACGGCATGTCTTTCCTAGAGCAATATGGCGCGATTTGTTCGGTTATGCGCGCGGTAAGAACGGCTTTTCTGAAATTTTCGATGGCTTCAGCGGGATCAAAACTCCCGGGTTTCGTAAACTCATCTCCCACGGCAAAGAGGCTTCCTACGCCACATTCCTCCAGCTCCAAGGGTAAGAGCTTGTTTTGTCCGATTTTTTTCTTATAGTCGATGAAGGAAAGCATCTCAAGACTTACCATGTGCGCTTTAAGCACGAATAATAACTGCAGGGCGCTTTTTTGTGGAAACTGTCGGCAATAATATTCAAGGATTGAGCTGAGGGCCTTTACTTCTTCGCTCTCCGAAGGGCTCTGCCATGCTACTATAGCTTTTCTCACGTCATCATCGCCAAAATATCTCGAAAGAAACTCTTTCTGAGCGTAACGATAGAAAGAGGTAAAATTCGGATGCGCATACTGTGCTATCCAGCTGGGCAGTCTTTCATCTATATACCTCAGGAAGCGGAATTCCCTGCGTACCATATATTCCGGTGTGCCGCGTGCGACATAGAAATAATCTGCCAGGTCGACACTTCCGATTTGCTCCTCAGGCTCAAGGCTGAATGTCCATGCATACTGCGCATTGTCTATGGAACTCAAAAAACTGGCAGCCACATCGAACGTCCTGTCAAAACGGTTATTACCCCATCCATTTCCAAAATAAAAAGGCATGGAATTATACTGGGGGGAGGCAAATGCTAAGAGCGCCATACTCCTAACGTCGGCATCTGTTGCCTCGGGAAAAGACAGGATCAGATTATGCCGTATATTCGTCGGATTAAACCCTGATTCGATAAGCGCTTTGTTAGCCTTCAGGATGTGGTCCGTGGTATAGCCTTTTGGGCGTTCAGTACTTTGGTTTTTATGCCACCATCTCAAATATGTGTTGGAAGGATTTTCGGTGCCAAATCCCAAAAAGTCCACTCCCAGACTATGCAGCGCTTCTATCAGTTCCGTATTCGGCTCATCGCCGGACATCACTGTACTTAGATCTGTATCCGCTATTTTAAAGACAAAATATTTATTCAACCCCAATTCCGCCGCCTGACGGGCAAAATTTATTATGTTCTGGCGCATCACAAGCGCATTCTCGCTGACAACAAGTATCCTGCCCTTTTCATGTCCAATAAAAGTGTCTTTGGCCAGAATGATGCGCGGGTCATCCATAAGGGTCTGCCGGCTACCAGCCTGTTTTCGTAAAACTTTTTTCAGTTCGTCCCTGGAGATCGGCGAGGAGGGGTCTATCTCCAAAAGCAACCTGTCCAGCAGCCATTCTATGCGTTTCTCCGCAGGCACATACCGCTGAACACCCCCTTGATCTCTGCGGCAGAATATACATTCTCTGGGGCAACCTCTTTCGGAATACCATATATCAAACATAAAACGATTGGGCGGCAACAACCTTATATTGCGTGTTATATTTGAAGTATCCAACCTGGAAATTACGGCGTCGGAACCGGACCTTATAAAAACACCCCCTTCCATGCTATCGGCCAATATCGCTATTTCTACTGCGGTAAGGGGCTTGCCTTTTTCCTTTATTGCCGCCACCATGGGTATTATATTATCGGATTCGACCCTTACAAACATATCCACTTCGGGAGAAATGGCCAAGAACTGTTTCGCCATATCCGTTGATGCTCCCTCCAGCACAATGAATGCATGCGGATTTGCCAGTTTTATCTCCTTAAATACTTTGTGAAGGGTCTCTAAATCCATACGATGTACCTGGTAGATAGAAATCACCACTATATCTTGTCTGTGTTTACGATAATAATTGATAAAAGTAGATACCGATGCATCTTCTTCAATAGGCAAATATGTAGAGTTATATCCCTCTTCGCGTAGGGATAGTGAAATGCTTTCCGTTTTCTGGGAACATTTATAATGTTGGTAGTCCTTGGACCTTAATGCTGTTACTCTGGCTATTTGAGTAACAAGAATATCGGGCTTTACCCTACCGGGTTTTTCAGGTAATCCTTCCTTATGCGTCCTATATCGTTCCGGTAATGCTCTTGTCCGCTTGCCTATCAAATTTCTTAGCATGGCCTCCTGCTCATCTCTTGTCTTGGCTACAAAAACAGGCGTAACGGCAATGGCATGTTCGGAAAATAGCACCGCCGCCGAACGATCTTGACTTGCAATATCTCCGGCTTTCAGAGGCTCTAATTTATCTATGAAATGTATACCTATAGTCTCGTCATTTCCTACGGTATTATTCATGGCCTTAGAGACAGCATCTGCCACCCTCAGCATATAACGATTCTTAGGCCATTTTTTCTTAGATAAAAACAATCTCCATATACCGGGCATACCTCTATTGTCGATCCGATATGATCCTTCGCCGTCCGGATACATACCGACATTACTAAAACCATGATTTCTCCACATCTCTTCTCTGCTGCTGTAATTTCTCATTTCTCCGAATAATTCTTCGGTTGACCTATGAAGTAAACGAAATATCACACCGTATGCGTCATGAACATCGTTCGGTAAAAAGTATTTAGGCCTTCTATTTTCATCAAGCGGCAATTGATCCTGCAACCAGCGTAATTCTTTAATGCACTCTTCGGCAACATTTTCGAAAGCTTTATTATCATCACATATCTTTTCCACATCAAGAAGATACGCCGGCAAAGCTCCGAACTTTACACCGTCCAAAAGATTTTTTAATACCGCGGCTGATCTGCGCAATCTGAGAGGACTCTGAACCAATACAACACGGGAGGCGCCGGAAACTATTTTCTGTATCATATCAGGCTGATTGACAATAATGATATCATTATATGGGATCCCTCGCGCCTGAAGAAGCAGCCTTAAAACTCCGGCTTGTCGATCTTCCTTGGGTGCGTCCTTTTTTATAACTTCCGCAACGGGCCAACCTTTAACAAGAAGTATTTTAGGATTTTTTGCGTGATAAGATTTGTACAAATCTACGCATTTCTGGATCGTATTAACTTCTTCGCTCACCGGCAAAATTATCCATTCGGCATCTGCCTTCTTTTCATTGCTTTGAGAAAGAAAATTTACAAGTACTGACAGATTTCTTTGCTTCAGACCTCTCTGTCTCCGTTCGGCGATCCGGTATACACCTCCCTTACCGAATTTCACAAGAAATTCAAAACCGGGCATGTTGGGATTAATCTTATCCTCTTCTTCTACATTCTCGAGTTCGAATGTATCCAATCGCAATTCTATTCCCCTGGAAAGTATCACATCTTTTTCCTTCACCATCTCTTCGGAGGCCGTAGAGGAATCGGCGACATGGTCCAGCCAGCGAAGTGCACCTTTTCCAGCGAAATATACGATCTTTTTATCATCTATTGTCTGTAGGTTCTGTGTGGTCCGTGCGACGAGATCGGCTATATAAGCTGCTTTAGTAAAACCGCTGTCATGAATATAAGAAGCTCTTATAAAGTGAGTTCCCATCCCCATCTTTTTTGCCATAAACCTTATAATTACTTCGTTAAATGCGGCCAAGCGCGTCCAATTATGTTCATAAACCTCCTTGAAGAAAGGTTCAAACTCCGCAAAATATGGTTCGTCTGCGTATAGATCTCGCAACCTTTGCCAGTGGCTTTTTCGCCATGAGTTATCCTTCGCAACTTTCCTGTCTCTTATAAGATCCTTCTGTGTACCTGATGTAAGAGGGATGGTAAGCCAGGCGTTTTCTCCGCCAAATCTTTGTCTGTTATGCCACTGCTGTTTGACAAACTGCAGGTTGTCGGCAAATACATGTATATCACTGGGACGTAATTTATTCTGAAAGAACCTGAGATCCTTATGATAACCCGGCTGATGGACGCTTACTGTCACTTCAGATTTTGAAGAAAGGCATCTTTTTATCTCTTCTTTCCATATGAGTACTTTAATCTGGCCGGGAAGCTTTTTGGCATTTTCATGATCAAATACTTCTGCACAGAATCCGGAATCAGAATCGGCAAGGAGATCTGTCAAATTTACAGGATCATCTTCGCGTAAAGCTTCAAAAAGTTTTTTTGACGACTTCTCGAAAAGAGAGATATTCTTCGAAAGATAAGGTTCTGATACGGCCAGGGATATTATTTTATTCTGCTCCATAAATTTACTTATACGGCCGCCGGTAGTGAAAGAAAATATTCCAAAATCATTTGTGGTTTCAAAAAATATATTCTTGTCAAATATAAATATGCGTAGATAATCCCCTGCCTCCAAAGTTGTTTTTCCAGAGTTGATTATTGTATCTACCGCGTCTTTAGGAGGAGTCGATTGAAGGAAGCGGGAATCTTCAGAATTTTCGGCATAGACCTTAATAGCGTATTCATCGGACACATTCCATTCATATCCTATAAGCTTTTGGGCCGCGTCGGCATTTTTATCAGCTACTTGTATTATAAATCTTCCGTTCTCATACTCGCATGGTATGAACACAATTCCATCGGCATATTGAACTTTTGAAGGATTGATTATTAAAGGCAATCCCCGAAAATCATTGCGTATCACCGATTCCATATATTCCAATGGAAGAGGTTGCAGATTCTGCGATGGTGCACCCAATAAATATTTACTGATATCTAATATAGAAGAGAGAAGATTTTTCGATGTTACAAGTATTCTTAATCTTTCCAACTGACCAATCGCGGTGTCTTTATCGGAATGGGAATTAAGCGAAAAAATGGATGGAACCGCCATTTTCTGGTTACACCATAGCTGCTCGCCTGCAAAAGCTGACGATATATCAAAAAAGATAATCGTAGCTACTAGAATAATAGCTACTGCTTTATATTTGAGGATATTTTTAAATTTATATGCCCTGCGCATACCTAACCTCACCCTCACACTTTTTCAAAATCTAAATTAAAAAGCCAAACTATTCTATACTTCCAAATAGTTTGGCTTGCTTGAATAAACCTGTTTTTTAGCCTTTTAAGTTTACACCTATTCATACTTTTCTCATGAGAGTTAAAGTATATCATATAAATTTGGTTAAGACAATAGACAGTAAGCTATCTTTTTTTAACCTAACATATTGCTCTAACACTAGCTATTTAAATAGGTTAAAAAAATATACGTCACAGATCTAATAGGAGAGTGCTTTAAAAGGCTTATTTTTAAGAAATTTCAAAAATAGAAGGATTGAATGGAATCTAGCTTTAGCTGGATTGGCGTCCCCGGGCAGAGTCGAACTGCCACTTCTGGCTCCGGAGGCCAGTGCTCTATCCATTGAGCTACGGGGACAAAAGCGGTTCATTCCCTGGCCGCCGGCCCGGCCGCCTTCCTGCCTACGCGCACGAGGATATAACCTATGAGCGCGCCGATAACTGCGCCATTGAGGACATCAAGTGGAAAATGGACGCCTATATAGATCCGTGACAGGCAGATGATCAAAGCGAACAGATATAAAAAGATAGAATATCTTCCGAAAACCGACGATAGTATCACGGCTGCCATGAAGACGGCCGCCGCGTGATTTGACGGAAACGAATATCCGTCTGCGCCCGAAAGAAGCCGGACACC
Organism: Candidatus Omnitrophota bacterium; assembly: GCA_028716065.1. GTDB lineage: Bacteria > Omnitrophota > Gorgyraeia > 2-01-FULL-45-10 > 2-01-FULL-45-10 > JAQUQN01. Next base: position 33 of record JAQUQN010000001.1, on the reverse strand, counting down.
TGAAAGGCACATGAAAGGCCGGGGCCTTGCCAC